>JAZRGD010000116.1:0-5880 GCA_045644045.1 Eubacteriales bacterium | reverse complement strand
GCGTTATAGTCGTAATCGTAAACAAAGACCGAGGGGGCGAGAGAGGCGATATATTCCGCCATGGGCAGCTCGCCGCGGGCGTTGCCCGAGAAGCCCAGGTTGATCACGTCGGTGTCACACCGGTCGCAAAGAAGGCCTGTGTAGCAATTGTCGGGGCGGGAGGCACAACCGCCCTGGGTGATGGAGGAACCGTAAAAGACCACGTGGCTTTCGTGGGTGTAGGGGGCGGGAGCGCTTAATTCCGCGCCCTCCGGAAAACCGATAAAGACCGCCTTTACGCCGTGATAAAGGGGGAAGTGCAGGGTGTAGGTATGACGCTTGCCGTCGGTTGAGATCTTGCCCTCAAAGGCAAAGGGGGCGTCGACGGTAACGCTCGTGACCTCGGGGGATACCCGACCGAAAAAGACCTTTTCCTCGTTGGTGAGGGTGAAGCCGATGCTGCCTGTGGCGGGCATATGGCTCATCAATCCACCCGGAGCGGCTACGCACCTTACGGCCACGTACCGTGCGTCGGTGGTAAAACGCACCCGACCGCCTGCTGTGGCGTGGGAGATCCACTCAACGCGTGGGTTTTGGATCTGCTGTGTGACCTCCTTGGGGACACGGCGGTAGCATCCTTCCTCCTCGGAGTAGTAAACGCCATAGGTGCGGAAGGGGGCTTCCTTGGCGGAATGCCAAACGACATCGGGCTCCTTGACGGTGTCCAGCTTAAAATTGGCGTCGATCTCTTCGATTCTCATGGTGATCTTTCTCCAAGCTTATTTGTTTTTACGCAGGACGAAGCGGAAAAGGCCGTCGTCACCGTACCAAAGCGGGAAATTGGTGTTCCGGATGTTGTTGTAAAGGTTGAAGTAAAGGTTCTCTTTTAGCCATGACGAGAATCCCTTCGCACGTCTCGATTTTCTCTATTTTAGCATTTCTCGATCCGAAAGTCAACGGCTTCACGCAAAAAAAGGTGCGTTTTCAAGCAAAAAAAGGCGGCATTTCTCAATATTTGAAAAAAATGCTGGACAAAAAGGAAAAAGGGTGATATAATAGCATCGTTATACGTGCGCGGACACGCGCGATTTTTATGAAACGAGGAGACATGACCATGGCTAAAAAGGTACTTGCGTTTGACTTTGGCGCTTCCAGCGGCAGAGCGATGATCGGAGAATACGACGGCTCGCTCATCAATATGACGGAGATCCACCGCTTCTCCAACGACACCGTTTGCACGGGCGGCAGAATGTACTGGGACGTTCTGCGTCTGCTTTTCGAGATCAAGACGGCGGTCAATAAGGCGATGAAGGAGTATGAGATCGACGCCATCGGTATCGATACCTGGGGCGTGGACTTCGGTCTCTTGAATAAGGAGGGCGAGCTGATCGCCAACCCCAACCATTACAGAGACGAGCGCACCGTGGGTATGCCCGAGGAGGTTTTCGAGACGGTTTCCGCCTCCGAGCTGTACAAGCGCACGGGTACGCAGACCATGCGTATCAATTCTCTCTATCAGTTGTACTATCTGGCAAAATACCGCCCCGAGCTGATGGCTATGACCGATAAGATCCTGTTTATCCCCGACCTGTTTGCCTATTTCCTGACGGGTGCCAAGAGAGGCGAGGCCACCATTGCCTCCACCTCTAATTTCTTCGATCCTTACAAGAAGACTTGGGATACCGAGCTGCTTGAAAAGCTGGGCATCCCCTCCCGCATTCTTCCCGACATCATTCAGCCCGGCGAGACCTACGGTATGCTTTCCGAGGAGCTGTGCCGCGAGTTTGACTGCAAGAGCGTTCCCGTGATCGCCGTTTGTACCCACGACACCGCATCCGCCGTTGCCGCCGCTCCCACCGACGAGGAGTTTGTTTACATATCCTGCGGCACATGGTCCCTCTTCGGCACCGAGCTGACCGAGCCGCTGATCAACGCCGCCAGCGAGGAGATCCAGTACACCAATGAGGGCGGCTACGAGGGTACTATCCGCTTTTTGAAGAACATTATGGGGCTGTGGCTTATCCAAGAGTCTCGCCGCCAGTGGCAGAGAGAGGGCGCCGAGGTGTCCTATGCCGACTTGGAAAGAGAAGCTTTGGCTTGCGCTCCCTTCCGTTGCTTCATCGACTGCGACGCGCCCGAGTTTGAGCTGGCGGGCAACCTGCCCAAGCGCGTGCAGGAGTTCTGCCGCGCTACGGGTCAGTACGTGCCCGAGACCCGCGGTGAGATCATGCGCTGTATCTATGAGAGCCTTGCCATGAAGTACAAGCTGAATTTCAATAAGCTCAGCGATATTTCGGGCAAGAAGTTTGCTCAGATCAATATGCTGGGCGGCGGTATCAAGGATACCCTGCTTTGCCGCTTGACCGCCGCCGCCACGGGCGTGCGTGTGGTTGCGGGACCCACCGAGGCCACCGTTATGGGTAACATCGCCGTTCAGCTCATCGCTCTCGGCGAGATCAAGGATCTGCGTGAGGCGCGTAAGATCATCACCGATTCCACGCCTCTCAAGATCTACGAGCCCGAGGACGCCGCCGCTTGGGAGACCGCCTTTGCCGAATATTGCAAGTATCTGGGTAAAACGGGCAAGCAGGCCTGACGGAAAGGAAAAGAGAAAAAGAATGAAAAACAACGTTTATGCTAACTATCAGTTGGCAAAAGAGATTTATAACGAGATCGGTGTGGACACCGATGCCGCCACCGAGACCTTGAAGAAAATCCCCATTTCCATGCATTGCTGGCAAGGGGATGACGTGCTGGGATTTTTGTTCCGCGACAACGCCTTGTCGGGCGGCATCCAGACCACGGGCAACTACCCCGGCCGCGCCGCCACCGTGGAGCAGCTGAGAGCCGACCTGGACGTGGCCTTCTCTCTGATTCCCGGCAAGACCCGACTGAACCTGCATTCCATCTATGCCGACACCGACGAGAAGGTGGATCTGTGTGACTTAGCTCCCCGCCACTTCGCTTCTTGGATCGATTACGCCAAGGAAAGAGGCATCGGCCTTGATTACAACCCCTCTTGCTTCTCCCATCCTATGGCGGACAGCGGATTTACCATTTCTTCCGCCGATCCTGCCGTGCGCGATTTCTGGGTCGCCCACTGCGCGGGTAGCCGCCGTATCGGTGAGGCCATGGGTAAGGCACTGGACGATAAGTGTATCATCAATCATTGGTTCCCCGACGGATACAAGGATATTCCCGTGGACAGAGAAGCACCCCGCCGCCGCATGATGGAGGCGCTGGACGAGATGCGTAAGGAGAAGCTGGACGAAAGATACTTCCTTGACTCCTTGGAGTCCAAGGTGTTCGGTATCGGCGCGGAGAGCTATACCGTAGCATCCAACGAGTTCGCTTTGGGCTACGCCATCAGCCGCGGCATCTCCTACACCCTTGACTCGGGCCACTTCCATCCCACCGAGGTCATCTCCGATAAGATCTCTTCCGTACTGCTTTACACCAAGGAAATGCTGCTTCACGTTTCCCGTCCCGTCCGTTGGGACTCCGACCACGTGGTCATTCTTGACGACGAGCTGAACGCCATCGCCGCCTCTCTCGTCCGCACCGGTCTTTGGGAGCGCACTCACATCGGCCTTGATTATTTCGACGCTTCTATCAACCGCGTAGCGGCTTGGGTCATCGGTACTCGCAATATGCAAAAGGCCTTGCTCCGCGCCCTTCTTGAGCCTGTTGAGGCTTGGAAGAAGTTAGAGAACGAGGGCGATTACACCGCCCGTCTCGCCCTCACCGAGGAGCACAAGACCCTGCCGATGGGTGCGGTTTGGGATTACTATTGTGAGTCCATGGGCGCACCCGTTCGTGACGAGTGGTTGGAGACCGTTCGCAAATACGAAAGAGAAGTGCTGGTAAACCGCTGATGGATGCGCACATATATCCCTTAAAACTGAGCTATTTAGCCAAGACTGCCCTTTGGGGTGGAAATAAGTTAAAAGAGGAATACGGCAAGTCAAGTGAGCACGAGAAAGTGTCCGAGACTTGGGAGCTTTCGGTGAGAGAGGGTGACACCTGTATCATTGAAAACGGCCCTGCCGCGGGAATGCTTCTTTCGGACTATTTTGCCGATTACGGCAGTGCCTTGGTGGGCAAGGGCTACGACGGTAGCCGCTTTCCCCTTTTGATCAAGTTTATTGACGCCCGCGATTGCCTGTCGGTGCAGGTGCATCCCGACGATACCTACGCCCTCGCCAACGAAAAGGATCCCGGCAAGACCGAGATGTGGTACGTGGTAGAGGCGGAGGAGGGCGCGGAGCTGATCTACGGCCTGAAGGACGGTGTGACGAGGGAGGATTTCGTTGCCGCCGTGGATGCGGGTGATTATAACAGCGTGATGGGGCGCGTCCCCGTCAAGGCGGGGGAGACCTATTTCATCCCCTCGGGTATGCTTCACGCCATCGGCGCGGGGCTTCTGATCGCTGAGATCCAACAGAATTCCGACCTGACCTATCGGGTCTATGATTTTGACCGCAAAGGAGCGGACGGCAAGCTTCGTCCCCTTCACGTGGACAAGGCCAAGGCCGTCACCCGTCCCTTTACGGAGGCGGAGATAGACGCGGTTCGGTATTCCCACGGTCTGCCCGAGGATGAGACCGTTCTCGCGGATTGCCCTTATTTCCGCGTGAGCCGCTACGAGGGTGGCTTGGAGCTTTGCGTGGCGGAGGAGAGCTTTTTGCACCTCCTTTGCGTGGAGGGCGAGGGGTGCCTGATCTGTGACAAGGAAAAGTATCCCATCGAAAAGGGCGACAGCTATTTTCTTCCGGCGGGGCTCGGCGCGGTGTCCGTTACGGGACACGCCACCGTTTTGGCCTCGGCACCGTACTTTGATTAATTTGATTGATACGAATATGCTTTTGGGCGGAGTTGTAAAATTCCGCCCTTTTCTTGTAAAAAACGGTCTTCGATATTGACAAAGCACAGAGGACTTGTTACAATAAAAAGGAACAAAAAAGCCCCCGCCGTCAGGTGAAAGGGGCATACGGAGGCTCGCTATGTTTGTCAGAAACGGCACCGTCGGCATTTGCTTGGGAGGCAGGATCGCGCTTGATCGCGCTTGGCACAACAAGCAGGTATACATTGAGGAAAACAAGCTTTTTTACATCACCAAGGGAGAGCTGGTCTTGCGCGTGAACGGCGAGGAGGTGGTTTGCGGCGCAGGGGATATGGTTCTCGTTCCCGCCAAGCTTTGCCACGACTATTATCTCTCGCCTCTTGAAAAATGCCACAAATATTGGTTGCATTTTACTATGAACGCGGGCGGCACGGAGCCCTTGACGGGCATGGTGGCCCCCTTGCGCATTTCCGTGCCGGAGGAGGACAGACGGATGGTCGAGGATCGGTTTTTCTGTCTGACCAAGGAGGGAGAGGGGCTTGCCGTTGAGTGCAAAAAGCTCGGTATTCTCTACGAGCTGGTCGCTTATTTCCTCGAAAAGGCCAGCGCGGTTTGGACGGATAGACCGAGAGGCGAGTTTGATGCCGTCATGGCCTATATCGACCAAAACCTGACGGACGACCTGAGCTTGAAAGCTCTTGCCAAGCGCGTTTGCCTCTCACCCGGCTATTTCGCCAGACGGTTCAAGACCGTGGTGGGGCTCAGCCCCTCTAAATATGTCTCCATGGCCAGACTGGAAAAAGCCAAAGCCGCGCTTTCGAAGAGCGATGGCTCCGTCTACGAGGTCATGCGAGAGGTGGGCTTTACCGACGCCGCCTATTTCTCCAAAAGCTTTAAGCTTTATACGGGCTATTCGCCCGTGGTCTACCGCCGCCTTTCCAAATAAAAAACGAGCCGCCTTCCGTGGAAGGGCGGCTCGTTTTTTGTATAACGAAAACCCCGCCATAGTGGCGGGGTTCAAAAGAGGCTTTGCCGATGAACAGAAATTTCACCCAAAC
>JAZRGD010000115.1:0-35601 GCA_045644045.1 Eubacteriales bacterium | reverse complement strand
GGTATCGGACACTGCCTCCGCGCCGCTCTCGTCCTTCGCAAGCGTTTCCGCTTGCGCGGGAAGGGTAATGGGAAAAAGAGAAAGCACCGTGCAAAGCACCAGCAACACAGACAAAAAGCGTTTCATGATCTCCTCCATACTATTATCTTCACCGTATGACCTTCGTAAAAAGCAGAGGCCGTTATCAAGCCATAGCCATCACGCGAGCATCGTCATTTTATTTTAGCACATATATGCGCAAATTGTCAATACGTCCCCTCTCTTTCATTCGCTTTACTTTCATGAAAAATCCGACATGGCCGTGTGACCATGTCGGACTCTTGTTATGCGGATCAATAATCGTTGTTTTTAAGAATGTCGGTCGTTCCCTTATGTCCAAAGCATCCCGCCGTGCGGGCAATGCTCTGTGCGGTCGCGGGAATATAGGAAACGCCTCTGACGTAATGGGTGTCGCTCTCCGCGAGGTTTCGCTCGGCGTCCACGTAGGTTCTGTAGACCTCCGTCTTTTGGCTTTCGGTGCTCGTAGCGCGAACGTTCAAAATGTAGTTGCCCTCACACAGAATATTGTGAGCCTTCTGACCCGAGATGTGCTGGAGATAGATGAAGTAGCATTCCGCGCGACGCTTGCGCAGGGCAACGGTGTAAGGGTCGCCCGCGCCGGCGAGGCTGTCGTTTTCGCCGCTTGCCGCGCCGTAGGACTGCTCCGCGATCACGTTCTCGTAGCAAAGCCAGTTGGAGGAGGAGCCGTCAAAGTAAATACCCACCAGCATGTGTCCGAGGCCGTTACCCGTTTTGTTGGTCATGGGGATGTAGTTGTGATGAACGTAGTTGAAGTATCTCGTGTCATCCCTTTTGGAGTTGCCGCCCGTCACGTAGATGGCACCGCCGTCACCCAGCTCATGCATAAAGCCGCTGATGTAGTTATAAGCGATCTCCACGTTGTAGTTGTGATAGTAATTACCGCCGGGGGCGATACTGGGAACACCGAAGGTATAGCCCACGCAGATGCCGCTGTAGGAGCAGGTATCGACGGTGTTGTAGGTGATGGTAACGTCCTTGCCCTGATTGAGCCAGACGGCCGAGCAGGTGTAATACTCTCTCGCCACGTCGTAGATATAGTTATCCGTGACGGTCACGTTCTCAATGGTGCACGTACCCACTCTCCAATTGACCTCCAGCTTACCGTTGCCAAGCTGTACGGCGTTGCCGCCCAGCCGTTTGAAGGTGTTGCTCTCTACGCGGATATCGGAAAGGACGCCTCTGCCGAAGATGGCTCTGGCACCCAGCTCCTCGAAGGTACAGTTCCTCACGGTGATGCCGTAGCAGTCGTCCAGCAGAATGGCGGAGCGGTCAAAGGCGGGAACCTGCTCGGTGATAGGCTCGCCCACGGCACCCGTACCGCCAAGGCTGTTTACGCCGTCGTTGTGAGACAGATACGCGTCATCCACGCCCGTAATGCGCAAATCGGAGACGGTGACGTTCTTTACGTCATCAAAATAGAACATATAGTCGTTCGTGCCGCGTTCAAAGGTATGTCCACTCAAGCCGCTCGCGCTGTAATAATACAGCTTGCCGTTATAGTCGTCGTAATAATACTCGCCCTCGCTATCCACGTAGGAAAGCGCATCCTTCATATGCACGTACCTGCCCACCATGGTGTAGGTCTTATGCACGTGGTAGTTGGCATACTCCTCCTTCTCAAGGTAGACCGCCACGTGGGTATCACCGTTTTCGTCCTTCACGGTGTCCTCGTAGTCCACACCCGCCACGTGGATGATGTTGTTCCACCACTGACCCGCCAGGTGCATGGCAGGTCCGTAGCCCTCAAGAGCGTAGCGGATCCAGGTATACTCACCTGCCGTATCATTAGCCTTTTCCGCCGCCAAGGCAAGCGCATCCTCAAGCTCGGCCTTGCCCGCCTCATCGGCCGCGTTGTACGCGGCGAGAAGAGCTTCATAAGCCGCCTCGTTTCTCGCCTTTCCCTCGGCGATCTCTGCCGTCAGGTCTCCCACGATCTTCAAATTGAGGTAGTATTTTGCCTGTTCAATGGAGTCTGTAAACACGTGAGGCTCATATCTTGCCTTGTGTGCGGTCGAGCCGTCAAAGAAATTACTGCACTCGCCATTGTCGTAGATCATCTGCCTGAGAGCGACAAACGCTTCCTTATAGGCGGCATAATTCTCGTAGCCCGCATAGTCCGTAGTCGGCGAGAGAACGTAGAAATTCGAGTCTGACGGTGCTTCCAAAGCAGTATACTGCGCCTTCAGATCATCAAAGGCAAAGCGGTTCAGCTTGTGCGCCTCGTAGCACGCCACGTAATCCTCGTCGGCAGAGCCCGTGCAAACGCTGTCCATCGCCAAGGTGCCGGCTTCGTACTGCGCCTCCATCTCGGCCAAGGCCAGAAAATCGGTCTTGTAGGCCTCAAAGGCGGCGATCAGATCGGGGCGGGTATAATCGCAAGCAGAGTCCCACGTCAGGGTCTTCGCGTCATAGAGTGCCTTCACCTTAGACCAAGGGCCGTCAAAATCACGCTCAAACTTAGACACGTACTGCGTCGCGTCGGACACGTACCGTCCGCCGGAATAGGAAAGATCGGCGATCCTTCCGTCCACGTAGAGATAACGGAAATCGGGATACGCGCCATCCTCTTTTTCAAGCTGACAGACCCAAATATTATCGGTATACTTGGTAAAGCCTTCCTCGATATTCTTGGTGGTCGTCAAGGTGCTGTTGCCGTTTTCGGAGGTGATCTCAAAGGTTAAAAACCGATAGGGCATTTCCGTCGAGGCAAGGCACTGTGTGTCGTAAACACCGTACACGCCGTCCGCCAGAAGAAGTGTAACTCTTGTGGGAAGTGCCACCCTTGCCATCAAGGTCTTGCAGGCGGCAAAGCCGTCGGCAAAGCTGTGATAAGGAGCGGAAACAGAGCCGTCACCGCCTGCGGGGGCACCCGCCTTTACGTGAACGGTAAGCTTCTCATAGCATTTTTCCACGGTGGCGGCTATGCGGTTGGCCACGTTCACGTCAGATGTCACCGTTTCCTTATCCTTCATGCCATTATACACGGCAAAGAGAGAATCGGGAACCATATCCTCCGTTGCGGCGGAAACGTACATCAGCGTTTCTGTCCCGTCGGCGTGTATGAGACGGATATACCCACAAACCGAGATCGCGGTCAGAAAAGCCTGTTTTTCCGCGCCACTGTACCGCACGGTCAAGGCAAAGGTGTCGTCGTCCACAAAGAAGGCGTCACGATACGCCCCACCGTCATACATGACGACGTTGTGATCGGCATAGCCGTAGATCGGCTCGGAGGCCTTGTCTATATTGGCAAGGACGCCCATTTCCACCGTGAAGCCGACGTTTTCCAGACGGGAAACAACGTCACGGTCAGGAGTGAAGTAAAAGCGTAAGGAATGGTCTCCCGCTTTGCGTACACCCACCCCCTGGTAGGTCAGCCAGGCAGAGGCTATGTGAGCACCGATCACCCTTTGCGCTTCCTCTCGCGGCATGTCAAAATCCAAGTCGGCAAGAGAATCCAACAAGAGCGCCTTGTCAAACCCGCCGTCAACAAGCTCATCAAGGAAGGAGGTATCCACGTCGTAGTAATAAAGAATGTCGGCGGCGCGATTTTGACGTCTTTCCGCCTCATTCAGCACACGGTCGTACACACGCACGGCAAAGGTCGTGCCCGCTACACCCGACATCACGTGGAAGGTATTGCCCGCCTCGGCGTTCGTCTTGTAGTCCGCGGCACCGATCATCATGTCATTGAACTTGCTTCCGTTGTTATAGAAGGAATAGGTAGAGGCGGCCGTCTCATCCCCCGCCTTATAAGCATGAGAAATACCGAAGGTCACCACTTGGTCATACGAAAGATCCTGCCACGTGTGTTCGGAAAATCTGTACACCCACCGCAATTCGTTCAGGTTCTTGTCGTGACTGTAATACCACCGTCTTTCCATTTGACCGTCCATCTGCACGGGACGGTAGCAGGCAAACTGCAAGCAACGCAACGGACCGATACAAAAGCCTGCCATGGTGTTGTAGGTACCCGTGCCCGTGACATTATCGATATACCGTTCCCTCTCGCCGTTTTCGTTCACCTTAGTGATACCGACGGGATTGGCGACCACCTCCAGGGTGTAGTCCCCATCGGGCATTGCGGCCGCGGGCAGGTACACGCCGAAAATATTCGTTCTATTGCCATGGGTATCCCTATCGTACTCTTCTATGGTGCGATGAACGGTAAGACCGCCTCTCTCGCTGTCCTTATACCATCCGCTTCCTTTCAGCGTGGCCAAATGAGTATTATCCAAAGCATTGAGCCATGCACCGCCGTTCGCCGTGGTATAAGAGCCGGTGTCAAAGCCCTTGTAAGCGGCCAAAAGAAGAGTAAGCCCCTCCGTCACATAATAGTTGTTCCGAAAATCCGTCTTTCCGGAATAGAGTCTGATAGCCTCTGAATAGCTTTCTGTAATATCCTTCTTTGTATTCGCTTCGGAGGCTAAAACGAAGCTATCCACCGTGCTTTTTGCCACGCTGTCAAGGGCAGAATATTCCGCTATATCAACGCCGGCATAGGCGTAAAGATCCACGCAGAAATTGTGCTGTCTTTCCGCTTCTGTCAAGGCAGAGGAATACACGCGAATGGCGTACACCTCGCAGGGAGCACCGTTGAAGAAGGAAAAGATGGGGGCCTTGTCCAAGGATTGGGCCTTATAGCCGGCCAGGGTGGTCTTATCCGTGGCACTGAGGGTACAGGTATCCGTTTCGCCGTCGTGATACCCGAAGGTATAGGTCTCATTCCCCGCCGTGTCGGTAACGCGCCCGTAATAAGCTCTTACAAAAACAGGAGCCTTACCGTTGGCAGCCGCGCCGTTGCGATAAACGTTATCAGCCGCGCCTGCGGAAATGACCCTACCGGAATACATCGCCGTGTTGCCGAAATGCTGGGGAAAAGCCCAATAAGAAAAGAACCAGCGTCCGCCCAGGCTTTCGCCGGCGGTTATGTCGCCCACGCCATTTGCCACCTTGATGGTCAAAAAGAAGAGAGAGCAAAGGGCATCGATGCGCACGAAGGAGGCGTGATTGGCGGTCGAGTTATTATAGGTGACCTCTTTCTCCTGCAACGTGCCGTCCGCATTGCGGATACCGTTTACGGTGGCCGCAGTTTCCACGTACACGTCCGCCGTCAAAAGAGACTCGGGCAAGGAAATGCCGTAGCTACCGGACACGGAGCTTCTCTGTTCGTATGAGAAATCGTAGGCAAAGCCTCCGTTTACGCCTGCCGTCCAGCCCGTACCGCGAATGGTGGCGGCGGTGCCGCCCATTTTATCCGCCCAGGTGCCCGCCGCAAGATCAACGGTAGACAGATCGGTGCCGAAGGCAGAATAAAGCGCCTTCAGCTCACCGCCGCCGGCGGAGCGCGTCACGTAGAGGCTGTCATAGTCGTTCAAGGCAACGGCTTCCTCCTCCGAGACGGTGGCGGAAGCACCGCTTTCGTCTTTGGGCAAGGATTCCTCGGCCAGGACAGGGAAAGCCACGGGCAGCATGGTCAGCAAAAGACACAGTAACAAAAGAAAGGATATTACTCTTTTCATGATTCGCTCCTTCCGAAAACGAAAAATACGGCATTTTACAGTTTCATTTTATCACAGCCGCTATTTTTTGTCAACGCTTTTTCCGAATTATGAACAAAACGCACCTTGGCTTAGCGTGATTTGTCTGTTAAGGACATCACGCTAAGCCAAGGTGCTTTGGTGTTTAATAATTTTTGTGTTTAATAATTATTGTCGTACAGATCCTCGGGGTTACCGTTGTGTCCGTAGGAGCCGGACGCGTAGATAATATCCTCCGCACCTGCGGGAATACGGTTGAGATCCGTTACGTAACGGGTGTTTTCCTCACGGAGATTGCGGTCAGCCACCACGTAGTTCTTGTAGACCTCCTGCTTCTGCGCCTCCGGCTCGGTGGCGCGGACGTTCAGAATATAGTTGTCTCTACAAAGGATGTTATGGGTGATCTGCACCACGATATGCTGGAGATAGATGAAGGTCGTGCCCGAGTAGCGTCTGCGCATAGCCGCCAGGTACTCCACGGTTTCGGGATCGTCCAAATCAAAGCCCTCGTTTTCTCCCGCCACGGCACCGTAGGAAAATTCCGCTATCACGTTTTCGTAGCACTCCCAGTTGGAGGTGGAGCCGTCAAAGTAGGTACCCACCAGCATATGACCGAGACCGTTACCCGTATTCTTGGTCATCATCACGTAGTTGTTGTGGATGGAATTGAAGTTTTCCGTCCAGTCCTTAGGCGCGTTACCGCCCGTCACGTAGATGGCGCCACCGTCACCCGTCTCGTGCATAAAGTTGGAGAGATAGTTATAGGCGATCTCCACGTTATACATATGATAGCGCGCGCCGGGCGTCCACGTAGGCGTGTTAAAGGTCCAGCCCACCGAGATGGCGGTATAGGAGGCTCTGTCCACGGTGTTGTGGGTGATCTCCACGTCCTTACCGTAATGGAGCCAGATGGCGGAGTCGGCGTAGTACTCACGAGCCACGTCGTGAACGTAGTTATCGGTGATGGTCACGTCCTCGATGTAGCACCGCTCGTAATTCCACTCTCTCTGCGCTTCGCCCGCACCAAAGTGGATGGCACCGCCGCCGAGACGGGAAAAGGAGCAGCCCTCCACGTAGATATTCTCCAGCTTGCCCTCGCCAAAGATGGCGCGGTCGCCTAAGTCGTGGAAATTACAGTTCAGCACCGTCAGGCCGTAGCAGTCAAGAAGACGGATGGCACCTCTGTCATTATAGAGCCGTGTGTCCGTTCCCACACCGCCAAGGCCGTAGCAGCCGTGGTTATGAGAGAGGTAGTTGTCGTCCACACCCGTGATCTCAAGATCCGAAAGGGTCACGTTCTTCACCGCCGTAAAGGTGAAGAGGTTGTCGCTCGTGCCGTGGCCGAAGGTCTTGCCCGCGACGCCGTCCTCGCTGTAATAATACAGCTTGCCCGTAGTCTCGTCGTAGTAGTATTCGCCCTCGGAATCCACGTAATCCAAGCTACCCTTCATGTGAACGTATCTGCCTACCATGGAGTAGGTCTTGTGTACGTGGAAGGATTTATACTCCTCCAGATCCAAATAGACCGCCACGTGGGTGGTGCCGTCGTTGGCAACGGTATAATCCTCGTAATCCACACCCGTAGCGTGGACGATGTTGTACCACCACTGACCGGCTAAGTGCATCTCAAGTCCCTTGCCCTCCAGCGCGTAGCGTACCCAGGTATATTCATCCACGCGTGCGGCGGCATATTCGTACTCCGCCTGCATTTTCGCCTTGGTGGCCTCATCGGCCCTTTCGTAGGCCTCGCAGATGGGGCGGTACTTGGCCTCATTCATGGCCTTGCCCTCGGCAATGGCGGCGGACAGGTCACCGATCATATCAATGTTCAGGTAATACTTGCCCTCGGCCTGTGCCGTGGTCTTTACGGTAGGTGCCAAGGCGTCCAGCCTGATGGAGGTAGCGGACAGTGCCACGATCTCATCACGGATACGGATGAACTCCTCCTTGTACCCCTCGTAGCTCGCGTAGGCCTCGGAGGGATTGAACTTTCTGAAATTCGACAAGGCCTTGTTGTAGTCCAGCAGGGCGTTCGTCGCCGCGTCCTGCGCCTTCAGGTCGTCCAGGGCTACGAACCAAAGCTTGTAATACTCAAAGCAGGAGACGTACTCCGCGTCGGAGGTGTCGGCGGGAGCCACGTAAATATCGAGAATCTCCTCCCGTCTTTCCGCCTCCTTGTGGAGGGCTTCTATCTCGCCAAAGGCAAGGAATTGCTTTTTGTAGTTCTCAAAGGAAGCGATCAGGTCAGCTCGGTGCGCGGGATAGCCGCTTTCGCTGTCCTTGGTCAGAAGTCCCGCCTTGAAAAGCTGCTGCGCCACGGCCCAAGGGCCGTCGTGGGTGCGCTCGAAGGCGGCAAGGAAATGCTCCTCCTCGTCGTCGGAATAGCGCGGGCCGGAGTAAGCGAGATCCGCCATTTCGCCGTCCACGTAGAGATAGCGGAAGGAGGGATACGCGCCGTTTTCCTTATCCAACTGACATACCCACACGTTGTCCGCGTGCTCCGTAAAGCGCGCGGCGTCGATATTCTTCGCGGTGGTCAGGATGCTCTTTCCGTTGCGCGAGGTGATCTCAAAGGCGGAATACTTGAAGGGCATATCCGCGTCCGAAAGCGTCAGGCCCTCGTAAACGCCGTACTCGCCATCCTCAAGCAACAGGAAAACATTGGTCGGAGCTCCTAGCTTTGCCAACAATTCTTTACATTTCAAATAGCCTTGCACAAAGCTTGCATAAGGCTTGTCGGCAGTGCCGTCACCGCCTGCGGTTGCGCCTGCCTTTACGTGAACGGTCACGCTTTCATAGCAAGCACCGGAAACGGTATTGATATGCTGGCGCACCAGGGAATTGCTTTGCACCTGATCGGTGCCCTTCATTTTGTCGTAGATACCGAAGAGAGTATTGCCGAGAAGCTCACCGCTTTCGGTATCGGCATAATAGACCGTTTCGCTGCCGTCGGCATGGGTCAGCCTCACGTAGCCGCGCACCGCCACGGGGGTTATCGCCGACGCTTTATTGGTGTTATGATACTTCACCGTTACGGCGAAGGTGTCCTCATCCACGAAGAAGGCGGCCGTCTTACCGCCGTCGGTGTCGTAGCCCACGATACGGTAGTCGTAGGCGTCGGCGGTCAAAATGGGAGCGACGTTCTTGCCGACGTTGACGAGAACGCCCAGCTCCGTCTTGATGCCCGTCGCCGCAAGCGCGTTCACGGCATTCACGGAAACGCCGAAGTAATAGCGCAAGCCGTCGGTACCGTCGTTACGGATACCTACCCCCTCGTAATCCAACCAGATAGCGGCGATCTTTTTCTTGAAGACTGCCACCGCCTCATCGGGGGACAGATCGAAGCCGATGTCGGAGAAGGCACCGTAGATCAGACCACGGTTTTCTCCCATGCCGCTCATCACCTCATTCAAGAGAGAAACGTCGAGGCCGTAATAATAGAAGATATCCGCCACGTGGTTTTGCGCCATTTCCTCGGCACTCAACACACGGTCGTACACACGAACGGAATAAGCGGTGCCGGCAACGCCAACCATCAGCTGGAATTTATTGTTTGCCGCGGCGGGCGTCGCGTATTTTTCCGCGCTTACGTCAATGGCCAGCACCTGCTCGGAATCGTTGTACATACGGTATTTGGGCGCGCCGTCACCGTAATCGTGGGTAATGGAGTAGGTCACGACCTGAGTCAAGGAAAGATTTGCCCAAGTGGTCTCCCAATAAGCCTTGACCTGGTCCGAGAGCCAGGGAAGCTTGGCGTTATAGGTCCAGCGTCTCTCCAGCTGTCCATTCATGCCTGCGGGACGGAAGGTGGAGAACTGCAAGCAGCGAAGCGGACCGATCTGGATACCGTCGTCCACGTGAACACCGTTGGGCTTGGTGGTGTCTAAGTAATGCTGTAAGTTGCCGTTCTCGTCCGTTTCGGTCACACCCGTGGGATTGTAAACGAACTCCACGGTGTAGCTCTTTTCGGGCAGAACGCTTGCGGGCAGATACATACCGAAATTAACGTTTTGGTTATATTCCTCAAAATTCTTAACGATGGAGATACCGCCCGTTTCCTTGGCCGTCCAGCCCGTTCCCTTCAGCGTCAGGTTAACGGTGGAGTCAACGGCGTTGATCCAGCTGACGCCGTCCACCGCCGCGGCGGAGCCGGTAGACATGGCACCGTAGGCGGACGTAAAGAGAGTCAAGCCCTCGGTCACGTACAGCGAGCCATTCAGCGAGTCGCCCGCGCCGAATATCGTCTTCCATTCCTCGATCTTGGCGGAGAATTCGTCAGGATCTACGTCCATAGTGCCGGCCGACATGGCGTTGAAAACAGCACCGCGAGCGGTGGGATCCATGGAAAATAGCTCGGTAGGATCGATCTTCGCCTTCGCCAAAATATCCACGAGAGCGTTTTGGCACTTCTCCGCCTCGGTCAGCGCGGCGTCGTACACACGAATGGCGTATACGGTACCGGGCACGCCGTTCATCAGGGAAAAGAGGGGACGGACGTTACCCTTGGCACCGGTCACGTTCTTATCGACAGCGGCATACTCCGAGGGGGTGTAGCAAAGCTTTTCATAGCTTCCGCCCACGTTATGGGAAACGGAATAGCTGACGCCAGCGTCGGTAGTGGTCTTGCCATAGGCGGTGACGATGCCCACCGCCTTTTCGCCCGCTGAAACATAGGCGGTCCTGTGGTCAAACTCCTGACCGCTCATCAGGGTGTTGTTCCAATCCTGGAACACGCCGTAGCTCCAGCGCCAGCAATAGCTCTGACTGCTGGTGAGCGTATCGACGGCAGGCAGCCAAACACCGAGAAGCAGGTCAAGGCGCACGGCAGACTGCTTATAGGAAAGGGCCTCCGTGTTAGGGATGGCATCAAGCGTCGCCGCCTGCTCCACCGTAAAATTATTCAAGTCCGCCCAAGCCTCGGGAAGCGTAATACCCATCTTCTGTACCGCTTCATTCCACTGCGTCGCGTCCAGATGATAGCCTAAACCGCCATCCTCGCCAAGCTCCCAATCCTTGGTGTCGTACTCGTCACGCAGGACGGCGTCGGTCTCGCCCGTGGCATCCAGCTTGTTTTTCCAAGAGCCCGACGTCTTACCCGTGGAAAGGGTCACGGTGGCACGATCGGTGCCGTAAGCCGAATAAAGGGCGATGAGCTTACCGCCGTTTGCCGTCTTACTGCCGTCAGCACCCACGTACAGCTTATCGTAATCGGTGAGAAGCTCGTTTTCTGCCGTCTCCTCCGTGATAGGCGCGGGTGGGTCGTCCTTTACAAGCGTTTCCTCCGCCATTGCCGCCTGTACGGGAAGAAGCGAAAGAAGGGTGCAAAGCACGAGCAAAGCGCTCAGCATTCTTTTTTTCATGGCTGTCGCCTCCTTTTCATTTTTGCAATTTTTACCATTGTTTTTGAGAAATTTCCACGCAAAAACACGCAGAAACCGTGTCAAAATACGCAAATCATCAAGCGTCCGCAGCTTGCAGAACGCCGCATGACCGTCCCTTTGTTTTATTATAGCAAAAAATTTCACCGGAAAATAGAATAATTTTCACCAAGAATAGCACAAATTTAACATTTATATTTTTTCACACGTCGCTCCTGCCTTTTTCAGCACTCGAAGGGAAAAGCTCCGCCGTCTTTTTTGCTTTTACAGGTCTTTTTGCGTTGCGTCTGATAACGCCTTTCCGAAAAAGCAGAAACGCCCTCGGTGACGCGCGGCGTCATTACAAAAAAGCGCGGCAGATCCGCATTGCCTTCCGCAAAGCGGCTTACCGCGCAAGAAAGGCCTCGGTTTTTCGCAAAACCGAGGCCTTTCCGTTTTTACCCTTTCGGCAAAAACGATCAATAGTTGTTGTCCCAGATCGTCTCGGGGTCTCCCGTTTGACCGTAGCAGCCTGCGGAATACATGATATCCTGCGCGCCTGCGGGGACGGGATCTACGCCCTTGACGTAGTGGGTATTTTTCTCGACGATATTCCGAGAAGCCACGATATAGGTCTTGTACACCTCTCTGTGCTGTGCCTCGGGGTCGGTGGCACGCACGTTCAGCACGTAGTTATCCTCGATCAAAATGTTGTGAGAGATCTGGCTGGAGATGTGCTGTACGTAAATGGGCGTCGTGCCGCTATAGCGGAGACGGAGCATGGTGACGTAGCGATCACCGTCGGCATACAGATCGTCATCCTCGCCGCGTACCGCACCGTAGGAATGCTCTACCACCACATTCTCATAGCACCGCCAGTTGGAGGTGGAGCCGTCGAAGTACAGGCCCACCAGCATATGGCCGCGACCGTTACCCGTGATATTGGTCAGAACCACGTAGTTGTGGTGCATAAAGTTGAACTCGCCCTTCAGCTCCTTGGGGGCGTTACCACCCGTGACGTAGATGGCACCCGCGTCACCGATCTCGGTGAGGTAGCTATAGATGTAGTTGTAGGAGACGTCCAGGTTGTAGTGGTTGTAGAAGTCCTCCTCGTGAGGGTTGAGTCCGGGGATACCGAAGGTCAAGCCGATACCGATGGCGGTATAGGAGCAGTCGTGGATGGTGTTGTGAGAAACGGTGGTATTCTTACCGAAGCTCATATAGAGGGCGGTGGAGTTGTGATATTCAAGTCCAACGTCATGGATGTAGTTATCGGTAATGGTCACGTTCTCGATCCTGTAGCCCAAGGAGGAGCCGGTGCGGCTGAGGGTACAGTTGCCGAAATAGATGGCATTGGCACCCGTGCGGTAGATCTCACAGCTTTCCACGGTGGCGTTCAGCACCTTGCCACCCACCTGCATGCCCTTTACGCCTACCTCGTAGATGCGGCAGTCGTAAATGTCGAGACCGTTGACGTCCTCAATATAAATGGCACTGCGCGTGGGGAAGGCACCCGTGCCTTGACCGAACTCCAGAGCCTGGTCGCCGCCCAGGTTCAAGCAACCGTCGTGATGGGTCAGGTAGTAGTCGTCCACACCCGTGAAATCAAGGCTGACGAAGGAAACGTCGTGCACGTCCTCCATCTTGATCATGTAGTCGTTGGTGGGACGGGCCACCTTCTTCCCTGCCATGCCGTCCTCGGTATAGTAATACACCTTACCGTTCAGCTCGTCGTAGTACATCTCGCCCTCCTCGCTGACGTAGTCAAGGGCGTTCTTGAGGCAGACGTAGCGGCCTACCATGGAATAGGTGCCGTGTACGAAGAACTTGGCGTATTCGTCGAGACGCATATAACAAGCCACGTGGACGTCGCCGTTGTCATCCTCTACGGTGTCGTCGTAATCTACACCCGCCACGCCAACGATGTTGTACCACCATTGACCTGCCATGTGCACTTCCACTTCCTCATCCTCGAGAGCGTAACGGAACCAAGTGGATTCGCCGTTTCTCAGGATGGCCTCGTCCATTTCGTCCTGCATGGCCGCCTTGCCCGCCGCATCTGCGGCATCGTAGCGTTCCTTTACGGCATCGTAATGCGCCTGTGCCTTAGCCTTGCCCTCTGCCAGCTCGTCGGTAAAGTCGCCCACCATATCGAGGGCAAAATAATATTTACCGATCTCTTGCGCGTTGGTCTCTACCTTAACCGTAAGCGCGCCGATCTGAACGGAGTTCTCGGAAACGGCGGCGATCTCATTGCGCACGCGGACGAATTCGGCCGCGTAGGCTTCGTGACCCGCGTATTCGGGAGAGGGTGTAAACGCCTTAAAGGCGGCAATCGCGGCCAAGGGCGCAACGCCCGCATTCTTTTCCGTGTGCTGCTTGGTCAGATCCTGCAAAGCCAACTGCCACAGCTTGTATTTTTCAAAGGCGGCGACATAATCCCCGTCGGAGAAGAGGGTGGACGCGCTGTTCAGCGTGAGCTCTTCCGCCTTCAAAAGCTTCTCAACCTCGTCAAAGGCGAGATACTGCTTCTTATAATACTCAAAGGAGTCGACCAGATCGGGACGGCTTGCGGGATACCCGCTCTCGCTGTCCTTGTCCAAGAGTCCTGCCTTGTAAAGTGCCTCTGCTCTGCCGCAGGAGCCGTCGTAGGTGCGCTCAAAGGCGGTGACGTGAACGTCCTCGTCCACCGCGTGGCGACCGGTGGAATAAGCGATGTCCGCCATCACGCCGTCTACGTAAAGGTAACGGAAGGCAGGATACGCGCCGTTTTGGTCCTTCTCAAACTGATAGACCCAGATATTGTCGGCATACTCGGTGAAGCCCGAAACATCCATATCCACGCGAGTGGAAAGGATGCTCTTTCCGTTTACGGAGGTCACCTCCAAAGCGGAATAAGCGTAAGGCATATCCTCACCCGACATATAGGCGGTTTCGTAAATACCGTACTCACCGTCTGCCAGCAAAATGACGGCAGTCATGGGAAGGGCGGCGGTCTTCAAGAGGCCTCTTGCCTTCTCCCAGCCCTCGGAGAAGCTACGGAAGGGGGCGTTTTTAGAGCCGTTTCCTCCCGCGGCGGCTGCCGCGTCCACGTGTATCACGTTTCTCTCATAGCAGAAATCGATGACTTCCTTAACGCGATTTCTGAGCGAGGCATTTTCGCGCACGCTGTTCACGTTCTGCATATCGTAGAAGACCTTAAAGAGGCTATCGGGAACGTAGTCTCCCTGCATCGGATCCACGTAGAAGCACAAGCTCTCTCCGTCCGGTGCCGTCATCTTTACGTAACCGCGCACCAAAACGTCGGTAAGAGCACTCTGCTTTTCAAGATCCTTATACAAAAGGGTCACGGCAAAGGTATCGTCATCTACGAAATAACCGCTATTCTTGCCCGAAACGCTATCAAATCCTATCAGGCGATAATCAAAATCGCCCGTTTCTACGTCGGGAAGGACGTTTTTGTCAACGGAGACGAGAACACCCAGCTCCATTTCAAAGCCTGCGGCAGACATATTGGCTACGCCCTCATCGGACACGTCGAAATAGAAGCGAAGGCCGTCGCCGCCCTCCTTGCGAACACCGATGCCACTGTAGGTCATCCAGATCGCGCCGAGACGGGCATCAAACTTTGCCTGTGCCTCCTCCTTTGTAGAGCCGAAATCAATTCCGTCAAAGGCAGAGAACAGACCGCTGATGTCGTCTACCTTTTCCATGATGGAAAGGAGAACGGAAATATCAAGATCGTAGTAGTACAAAAGGTCCGCCACGTGGTTTTGCGCCATTTCCTCTTTGGTAAGGACACGGTTATACACGCGCACCGAATAAACGGTGCCCGCCACGCCTACCATCAGCTGGAACATATTGCCCGCCGCGGCGTTGGTGACGTACTCATCGTGCTTGATGGTGAGCTTACCGATATTGTGTCCGTCGCTGTAATGGCTGTAAATACTGCCGGCGTTGTTGTAATCAAAGGTCAGCGTATAGGTATTCGTCTGACCGAAGGACAGATCCTGCCAAGCCTTATCGGACAGCAGATACTTCCAATCCGCCGCCTGCAGGCCACCCGTGGCACTGTAGGTCCAGCGTCTTTCCATCTGGGCGTCTTTGCCCGCAGTACGGTAGCAGGCCGCCTGGTAGCCACGGTAAGGACCGATGGCCATACCGTACTCGTGCCAGGTGCCCGTGGGGGTGGTCTCATCGATGTAGCGAGAGCGCGTGCCGTCCTCATTCTCCACCGTCAGGCCCTCGGGAGTGGCCACAAGCTCTACGGTGTAGCTCTTTTCGGGAAGAATGGAAGCGGGCAGATAGATGCCAAAGCTTTTATCGGCATTATATTCCTCAAGGGTCTTATGGGCCACGTAACCGCCGTTCTCCGCCTTGGCCCAGCCGGCACCGCGAACGGAAGCCACCACGGTGGGATCCACGGCGTTAAACCAGGACAAGCCGCCACCGTTGCTCATCGAGCCCGTATCGTAATTGGCATAACCCGCAAACAGACCCACGAGTCCTTCCTTCACGTAGAGAACATCCTTAAGATCGACCTGGGGCTTCAAGACCGACTCCAAGCCGTCCATTGCCTGTTGGATCTCATCGGCCGTCGCGTTAAAGCTGTACTGCGACATGATCGACTCCAAGGTAGCGCGCGCCTCGGCGCTCATGGACTGATAGGAGGTCAGATCGATCTGCGCGTAGGCCATCAGATCGATAAAGGCGTTACGAGCGCGCTCCGCATCGGTCAAGGGAGCGGTATATACACGAATGGCGTAAACGTCGGACGGCACACCGTTGAAGAAGGAAAACTTTCCTGCCTTATCCGTGCTGTCGCTTGTGGGGAAGGCCGCCTTCTCGGCGGCGGTAGCGGATACAGAATAGCTTTCGCCCGAGGCATACGCGACGGAATAAGTCTCCTTGCCGTTACCGTCCGTTACTCTGTCATAGTAGGCACCGATCGCAACAGGCTTTTTTCCGTTGGCCGATACGGCGTTCATATACGCCGAATCGTGGGTGATGACAGACTTGCCAACGGTGGGACTGTTGCCGTAATGCTGACAGAAGGCGCGGTAACCAAAGAGGTAGCGCGCGCCAAAGGATTGCGCGGAATTGGAGTTATTGAAGCCGGCAAAAAACACGGCGCTGAACAGATCCATTCTCATAAAAGAGGCATCGGCGCTTTTGTTGTTATGGAAATTGCTAAGATCGCTGACGCTGATCAAGGTACCGTCCTCATTGCGCAAGCCCTTTACCAATCCAAGGGTCTCAACAGCGACGGTAGGGGTGAGCAATGCTTCGGGCAGGGATACGCCGTAGTTTGCCGCCTTGGTTTCAAATTCGCTGTTAGGCATATCGTACCCAAAGCCGCCCCTGGCACCCGCCGTCCAGCCCGTGCCGCGCAGGGTGGCCACGTGACCGTTCAGCTTATCCGTCCAAGTGCCCGCCGTAAAATTCACGGATGCGTCCGTGCCAAAGGCGGTGAAGAGGGCTACCAGCTTGCCGCCCTCTGCGGTGTCCGCTCCGTCAGCACCTACGTAAAGGCTGTCGTACTCCGTTTTTTCGGGCAACGCACCGTCCTGCACGGCAGGAGTGTCACCCAAGGCAGACTCATCCTTCGGTAAGGTCTCCGCCGACGCGGCAAAGATCACCGTAGGAAAGAGCGAAAGCAGGGTGCAGGCCACCAACAAAAGGCTAAGCAGTCTTTTTTTCATAACGTTTTCCTCTTTTCTGTTTTTCTATACTTTTTTATCGAATGATTGCTCTTATTGCAAAAGTATACCGTAAAGTATTTTTTTCGTACAGCAGCAGACGTACGAAAAATGTGAAATTGTTTTTTCCATTCCCAAAAAACACGCCGTTTTTCGCTTTTTATGCGCATTTTGAACAAAAGCAAGGATTTATGCCTGTCACTATTATACACGATGCCATCACGCGTTGTCAAGGTAAAAAACAAATATTCTATTCCAAAACAAACCGTTTCCTCATAAAAAAGGCTATCCATTTTCAATTATAGCATCTTGGGGTAGGAGTGAACACCGATTTTTTGATGTTTTTTTACTGTTTTTCGATACTCGCGCAAAAAAAGGAACGGAGGCTTCCGTTCCTTTTCTTTTTCTTTGAAAATTGCTTAGTAGTTATTTTCGTAGAGCTCGGCGGGGTCGCTCTTGTGGCGGCCACAGCCCGCGCCGTAGATGATCTCCTCCGCGCCTGCGGGGATCCTGTCCATATCGCTCTCGTAATGGGTATTGTACTCATAGATGTCACGGTCCGCCTTCACGTAGGTCTTATAGACCTCCTTCAGCCGATCCTCGGGCTTGGTGGCACGCACGTTCAGGATGTAGTTGTTTTCACAGAGAATGTGGTGACACTCCTGGCTATCGATGTGCTGAATATAAATAAAGGTAGAAGAGGTATAGCGTTTGCGCAAGCGAGAAATATAATGGCTGTCAGCCTCCGCATCCGCTTCTCCGCTTACCGCGCCGTAGGACTGCTCGGCGATCACATTGTCGTAGCACCGCCAGTTGGAGGTACCGCCGTCAAAGTAGATGCCGACCAGCATACCGCCACGACCGTCGCCCGAGACGCTCGACATTTTCACGTAGTTGTGGTGAACGAAGTTGAAGTAAGTGCCATCCTCGCGGTTGGAGTTGTACATTGTCATATAGATGGCCGCGCCGTCCGCCATTTCGGTCATGAAGTTGGTAATATAATTGTAGGAAATATCGGTGTTGTCATTGACCACATCTTCACCGCGCCACCAAGACTTTGAATGAAAATCCGCAAAGCCGAAGCCGATCATCATGCCCGAATAGGAGCAATTCATAATGGTATTTCTTGTGACGGTGCAATCCTTATTGAAGGTCATGCTCATGGCGGGCGCACCGTGATATTCGGTGGCTACGTTATTGACGTAGTTCTCCTCCACGCGCACACGCAGGTTGCCACTGTTCTCGCTCCATTTGCCGTACACGCCCGAACGGGTGGCGGGGCCGATACGCATCGCCGTGCCGCCCAGATTTTCAAAGGTACAATCGTAAATGAGGAAATCCTCGTTGCGGCGATTGGCGTGGATGGCATCCACCGCCAGCTCGTAGAAGGAGCAGCCCTCAACGGTGAGATCGTTACAGAAGGTGATGCGAATGGCACTTCTGTCGGGATAATCCGACCAGAGGCCGGGGCGATGGTCACAGTTGGACAATTGTCCCGTCACACCGTTTTCGGAGAGGAAAACGTCATCCGTTCCCGTAAAGGCCATGTCGATGATGGACACGTCGTGTATCCTCTCCATGGTCAAAAGGTAATCGGAGGTGGGGATGTCGAGGGTGGCGTCACGGGGGTCGCCCTCGGTGTAGTAGTAGACCTTACCCGTCTCCTCATCGTAATACATCTCGTTCTCCTCGTCCAAGTAGGAGAGGTGGTTCTTAACGTAAACGTAGCGGTCGTTGATGTCGTAGCTTTCATTGATGGCGAAATGCTCGTACTCCTCGGGCACGAGGTAGACGGCCACGTGAACGCTGCCGTCGGTTGCCGTCATGGTATCCTCATAATCAATGCCCGCGACGTGGATGATGTTGAAGCACCACTGCGCCGTGATGTGCACCTCCAAGCCCAGATGCTCGAGAGCAAAGCGGTATTTCGTGTACTCGCCCGTCATCAGGGCCGCTCTGCTCTTGGCCTCGTCCAATGCCTTTTCGGCATTTTCGTACTTCTTTTTCAGTCGAAGCTTGACTGCGGCGGTGCCGTTTTCGTACTGCGCCTTCAGGTCGTCGTAGATAGCCTGTGCCTCGGCTACCATCGCCTCAGCCCGACGGGCGGCGAGCGGGATGCCCGCTTCGATCTCGGCACGGAAGTCACCCAGCATCTCTTGATCCAGATATATCTTGCTGACATCCATAGGATGCACGCGATAGACAGGATCCGCCAAAATCTCCTCGTTCGTGGCATTCATAAAGAAATTTCTGTAATACTCGAAGTCTGCCGCCAGATCGGGACGGGTATAGGGGTTCGCCACCGTCTGGAGAGTGCCCTGTCTGAAGGCATTTTGCGCCGCCTCGTAGGTTCCCTCTTTCTTGCGGCCAAACTTGGTGCGATAGATGTTTTCATCCTCGCCGCGCGTGGGGCTGCTGACAGCCACCTCGGTTTTTTTACCGTCCACGTAGACGTAGCGCAGGGGGGGATAATTGCCGTTTTCGTCCTTTTCCACCTGATAGACCCAAATGTTTTCCTCCGTTTCGGTGAAGCGCGAGGAATCCACCCTCTCGGCGGTGGTCAGAACGGATCTTCCGTTCTCCGAGATCATGGTGAAGGCGGTATAGGGATAGACCATATCATCACCCGTAATGGTGACCTCGCCGCCCGTGGCATACTCGCCGTCGCCAAGCAACAGCGTCACCTCCAGTGGCGTGCCTGCCGCGCGCAAGAGAGCCTTCGCCTGCTCAAAGGCGGGGGCGAAGGAGCGATAGGGTGCGGCGGCGGAGCCGTCTCCGTCCGTCGCGGCACCTGCCGCCACGTAGACCGTCACCCTCTCATAGCAGCTTTTCACCTTGGCAGAGATCTTGGAGTAAAGGGAGGCGTGCTTCTTCACGTGCTCCAAGTCCTCCATACCCGCGTAAGCGGCAAGGAGAGAGTCGGCCTTTACGTCTCCGTTGTCAGTACCCATATAGATGACGATCTCCTCGCCCTCAACGTCTGTCAGCTTGACGTAGCCGCGCACCTGCACGGCGGTCAACATCAATGCCTTATCCACGTCCGTAAAGCGAAGGGTAACGGCGAAGGTGTCCTCGTCCACATAATAGCCTGCGGTACGTCCGCCCACAGAATCGTAGGTCACCAAATTGTAGTCAAAATCGCCTTCAAGGGTGGGCAGGACGTTTTTCCCTACGTTGACGAGGGCGCCCACCTCTACCCGATAGCCGGCCGATGCGAAGGCCTGCAAGCCGACGAACTTCACGTCGAAGTAGAAGCGAAGCGCGTCTTTGTTATCACCACGGATGCCGATTCCCTGATAGGAAAAAATGCCGCCGAACACCGCTGACTCAAAGGCGGCGGTCGCTTCCTCACGGGTCAGGCCAAAGCCGATCTTTGCAAAGGCATCGAAGCCGCCCTTCACCTCATAAAGAGAGGTAATAATCTCATGATAGCCGGAAACGTCAAGATCGTAATAGCAGATCAGGTCGGCCATATGGTTGCGGGCGCGCTCGTCGTCCGTCAAAACCCTGTCGTAAACGCGAACGGCGTACATAGTGCCCGCGACGCCCACCATCAGCTGGAACATATTGCCCGACTCGGCGTTGGTCTTGTACTCCCCTGCGCCGATCGAGACGGTACCAAGTCTCTCGACCGCGTTGTGGTAGAAATTGTACTCCACCGTCCTGCTTTCGGAGAAGCGACCCGAGACGGTGTAGGTCACGATCTCACCGTAGGCAAGACCCGCCCAGCTCGATTCATTCATTTTAAATTTCCAGTCCAGCTGAGCGAGACCGCCCGTGGCGTTATAGACCCAGCGGCGCTCCATCTGCCCGTCCTTGCCCTCGGGGCGGTAGCAAGCGAATTGGAAGCCGCGCAAGGGGCCGATACCGATACCGTACTCGTGATAGGTGCCGTTGTTGGTGTGGTCGTCTACGTAGCGGACGGGATCGCCGTTCTCGTCTACGTCCGAGATACCCACGGGGTTACAAACAAACTCCACGGTGTAGTCTGCCTCGGGAAGCATGGAGGACGGCAGATAAAGGCCAAAGGTGCGGTCCTTCAAATATTCGTCGTAGCTCTTGGTAACGGTAAAGCCGCCGTTCACGTTTCGCGTCCAGCCTTGTCCCTTAAAGGTGGCCGTCTCGCCCTGCTTCACGCCGTTCATCCAGATATAAGTGCCGTCGATCTCCATATGGGCGGTAGAATAGCCTTCATAAGCGGAGAGGAAGGTCGTCAAGCCTTCGGTCACGTAGTAGGTGTCCGCCGCCACGTTCGCACTCATTTTGGACAGCTGGTCCACCACTTGCTTCAGAGCGGCATTTGCCACGGTGGCGGTGACACCGTATTTCAGGTGACTGAGATAGCCCTCTGCCATAGCACGCTCCGTAGGATCCAGCATCACGTAGCCCGACAGATCCGCGCCTGCCGATGCCATCACGTCAATGAATTTATTGTGAGCGATCTCGGCGGCAGTCAATGGGGCGTCGTATACACGAATGGCGTACACGTCGGCGGGGAGGCCGTTATAGAGAGAGAAGCGAGGCGCGGCATCATCGTACGCCACCGCCTTGAAGGCGGCGTATTTCGTGGCGTTCAGCTCTACGGTAGTACCGCTTCCGCTGTCGGTGCGCGACAAGCCGCAGCTGTAATCCACGCCGTAGGTCACAGTGCCGTTTGTACCCGTCTTTTTGGTAAAATACGCGCCGAGGATCACGTGTCCTTCCTCGCTGCCGTTTGCGCGAGCGGTGTGCTCATACAAGAGTTTAGAAGAGGTCACATCGTCCGGAGCATAGTCCAGCTTGTCGTAGGTTTTGTTGGTGAGGAACCAACGCGCGCAAAAGCTTTCGCCCACAGTCACGCTTCCGTTTCTCAAACGGTATCCCGCAAAATAGGAGCAGCTCATCAGATCAAGGCGGAAGGTGGATGTGCCGTTCTTCCAGGTCTGCGCATTGCTTTGCGCCACACTGCCGTCCGCGTCACGAATGCCTTTGATAGCAGACACGCTCTCTACGGTAAAGCTTTCAAGAGAAGCAAAAGCTTCGGGAAGGGTGATACCGACACTCGCGCCGTCGGCGTTAAACTGAGCGAGATCCATGGCATAGCCAACGCCGCCGTTCATCTTCTGCCAATAGCTTCCTCTGAAAACGGCATCGGTGGCACCTGTGGCATCCATCTTGTTTTGCCATTTTTTTGCGGCGAGATCCACCGAAGCGTCGTCGCCGTAGGCAGTATAAAGAGCGAGAAGCGAGCCGCCCTCCGCCGTCTTACTGCCGTCGGCACCCACGTAAAGGAGGTCGTAATCGGTGAGAGGGGCACCCGTGGCTTCCTCTCCCTCCGCGATCGCTTCTCCGTTGTCCTTGGGAAGCGTCTCTTCCTCCTCCGCCGCGACGACCGCTACAGGGAAAAGAGCAAGCAGAGTCGCCAAGACCAATAGCAAGCTGATGATCCTTTTCTTCATTTTGAGTCTCCTTTTCTTGTGCCTGCGCATTTCTCTTTTCCATCGGACGCAAGCACTCTGTTTTGGCAATTTCGTTATTTCCGCAAAGAAAAAGTGGGTTTCTATTGTATATAATACCATTTACGGCTTTATTTGTCTACCGTTTTTCTCACTATTTTTTTGCATATTTCAGGAAATGACAAAAGCCCCCTCTTTCCCATGGGAGAAAAAGGGGGCGTTGTCTTGATCAATAATTGTTGTCGTAAAGCAGATAAGGGTCACCCGGGTAAGACGAGCATCCCGCAGAATAGATAATATCCTCCGCATTGGTGGGGATGATGTCTATCCCGTTGACGTAGTGGGTGTTTCTTTCCTCAATGTATCGGGAGGCCACAATGTAAGTCTTGTAGATCTCCTTTTTCCTGTCTGCCTCACCGGTGGCACGCACGTTCAGGAAATAGTTATCCTCATAAAGAATATGGAAGGTCTCCTGATCGACGATGTGCTGGGTATAGGCGAAGGTGGTGCCACTGTAACGCTTGCGCAGCTTGGCAAGGTATTCGGCATCCTCCTCCTCAAACCCTTCGTCCTCACCGGGAACGGCACCGTAGGACTGCTCCACCACCACGTTTTCGTAGGCGTGCCAGTGGGAGGAGGAGCCATCGAAGTACAGACCGCACATCATGTGTCCGAGACCGTTGCCCGTGTCCTTGGTAAATACGATGTAGTTGTGATGGATATAGTTGAAATATCCGCCCACGTCCTCACGGGCGTTTCCGTTGGTCACGTAAATGGCGCCGCCGTCACCCATCTCCTGCATAAAGCTCATAATGTAGTTGTAGGAGATGTCCACCTCATAGTTATTGAAGTGCTCACCCTTATTATAGGTCTGCGACAGGAAGCCCCAACCGATCATCATAGCGGAATAGGCCGTATTCATGATGGTATTGCCCGTGATGGTCACGTTCTTGTTGGCGGGCATGATGATGGCGGGCGAGCCGTGATACTCGAAGGCGATGCCGTTCATGTAGTTATCCGAGATGGTCACGTATTCGTTACCCTCGGTCTCGCTGTACAGAATGTTGCTGTAATTCAAGCGATGCTGACCGAGACGGATAGCGGAGGAGCCGATCTTCTCAAAGGTACAGCCCGTGATCAGGGTATTCTCCACGCGGTTGCGCGCGGTGATGGCCTCACCGCCGATCTCCGCGAAATTACAGTTCTCGATCACCAGGTCGTCGCACCAGCGAACAAGCAGCGCGCTTCGGTCGGGGGAGATGTCGAGAGAGACCTCCTCCGTGCCAAGGGAGCCAGAAATGCCGTGAAGGGTGAGATAATAGTCATCCACACCCGTGAAGGTCAATCCACTCAGCGTCACGTGCTCGGCGTGGTCAAGGACGAAGAGATAATCGTTTGTGGGAATCTCAAAGGTCATCTTCCTCGGGTCTTTTTCGGTGTAATAATAGACCGTTCCCGTTTTCTCGTCGTAATAGAACTCGTTTTCCTCGTCAAGGAATTTCACGCCGTTGGAGAGGTAGAGGTGTCTGCCCTCCTGAGAATAACCGCCGGGAAGCTGGAAGTAGGAGTACTCCGCGCGATTCAAATAGCAAGCCACGTAGCCGGTGCCATCCATCGAGGTGAAGGTATCGTCGTAGTCAATGCCGTCAAGATGGGTGATGTTGAAGCACCACTGGGAGTTGATGTGCATTTCAATTTGCAGATGCTGTAAGGCGAAGCGATACTGCATAAAGGGGTCGGTGTACTCATTCGCGCGGGAAACGGCGGTGTCGTATACCTTTTTCGCGTTGTTCACGCGGCTTTGCGCCTTGTTATGCTCACCCTGCAAGGAAACGAGGCTTTCTTCAATGGCATCCAAGGCCGCCTTTTTCGCCGCCTTATCGGCCGCGTCGGTGGCATTGGCGTAGGCGTCAGCCGCCGCATCGCGCTCGTTTTTCTTTGCGGTCAAGCGAGAAGCAGACTCTTCCAGCGCGTCGAGCACAGGCTGATACACGGCAAGAGCCGCCGCAATGTCGGCTTCTCTTTTTGCGGGAAGCAGGGTGAGTCCGTAGGCGATCTCCTCTCGCCAATCTCCGATCATGTCCTCTTCAATATAGAACTTGGCAATGTGACGCATATCGTCGTACAGCTTGCCGCCCTCGTCGGTGTAGGCCTTTTGCTTGACGATCGGCAAATATTTTTCCATGCTGTCCATGTGCCAGTTTCCGTAGATCTCGTCGCGCAAAGCGTAGAACCTCGCAACGTAAGCGGAGGCCGTGGAGGCCTTCGGCTCGTACCTGCCAAAGCGATGATCTCGGGAGGGAGAGGCGTCCGTTTTTCTCTGGTGCGCCAGGTCGTCCCATGCCAATCTTTGCAGCTTCAGATCCTCAAAGAGTGCCGAAAGCGTCTCGTCCTCATAGGGCGAGGGGGTATCCACCGTCAGCTCGCCCGCCTTATAGATCCGATCCATGGCGACCAGAGCCAAAAACTTGTTTTTGTACTCGTTAAAGGTGGCGATCAGGTCGGTGCGACTTGCAGGATAAAACATCGTCGCTTGGCTGTCGGCCGTCAGAAGACCCGACTGATACAACTGAAGAACGTTGCCGTATACACCGTCAAAGGTGCGGTCAAAGCCCGCCGTGCCGATGTTTTCATCGATACCCGAATCGTCGTAGGAATGAGCGATATCCGCAATCCTTCCATCCACGTACAGGTAACGGAACAGGGGATAAGCTCCCGACGCGTCCTTGGGAAGCCGGCACGTCCAAATATTGTCTCCCGTCTCCTTGAAAAGGCTTTCATCCACGCCCACCGTGGTGGTGAAGGTGGCATTTCCCGTTTTGGAAAGGATGGTGAAATCCGTATAAGGATAGGGCTTTTCCGTTTTGGAAAGAGAAACCGTGTCGGAAATGACGTAAACACCGTCTCCCACGTCCAAAACGACCTTGGTAGGAACATTCACCTTTGCAAAGATCTCTTTACATTTTGCGAAAGCGTCCTTGAAGGAGGCATAGGGGGCATCCTTCGTGCCATCCCCGCCGTTTGCCGCGCCGGCCTGCACGTAGACCGTCGTGTTGAGATAAAAGCCTTCCAGCTTTTCCTTCATAGACGAGACCAGCTCGGGATTGCTCTTTTTCAAGCCCTCGATGCCGACCATATAATTGTATACGCTGAACAAGGAATCGGGAGGCGTTTCGGCATCCTTCGTGCTCGGATCGGAATAGAACAAAAGCTCTTCTCCGTTCTCACTCACCAGCTTGACGTAGCCGCGCACCTTCACCGAGGTGATGGCCGCCCGTCTCTCCAAGCCCTCGTACCGCACGCTGAGCGCAAAGGTGTCGGCATCCACGAAATACCCCGTGTTTTTACCCGAGGTGGAATCGTAGGCAACGACCTTATAGTCGTATCCGTCGTCGGAAAGCACGGGAGAAGCATTCTGATTCAAGGTGACAAGTGTGCCGATCTCCAACGAATACCCGATGTTCAGCATGTCGTCGATGCTGCCAAGATTCAGATCGAAATAGAAGCGAATGCCGTCCTTGCCGTCCTTGCGCACGCCGAGACCGCTGTAAGAAAGCCATATGGAAACGACACGGCGATCGAACTCTTCCTGTGCCTCCTCCTTCTTCATATCAAAGGTCATATCGCCAAAGGCGGAAAAGATGTCGCTGTCGTCGTCCATTTTGGACAGGAAGGAATCAAGGAGTGCGGTATTGAGTCCGTAGTAGTAGATGATATCCGCCGCGTGGTTTCTGTTTCGCTCGGCGGCAGACAGCACTCTGTCGTATACACGGACGGCATACACCGTACCGGGCATACCCACCATCAGCTGGAACATATTGCCCGTCTTATCGGGGCTGATGTATCCCTTTCCGTCAATGCTGAGGGTGCGGTGAACGAACTCGTTGCGCAAAATACGGTAATAGGAGCCGCCGTTGCTGTATTCGTGCTCAAACACCAGGGTCTCGATGTCCTTGAAGCCTACCGTCACGCCCTCATCGCGGTTACCCCACATCTGGTCGCTCCACAGGTACTTCCAATCTGCGTCCTGCAAGCCACCCGAGGCGCGATAGACCCAACGGCGCTCAAACTGCGCGTCCTTGCCCACCTCGCGCGCGGCAACGGCGTGCATACAACGGAGGGGACCCAGCACGATGCCGTACTCGTTCCACTGTCCCGTAGGAGAATGGTCGTCAAGGTAACGCTCAAGCTCCCCGTCCTCGTTGACCGTGGTGATACCCATGGGGTTAAAGATCAGCTCGGTGGTATAGCTCTCCGCAGGAAGGGCCGCGCCGGGCAGATAAATACCAAAGGTAGCGTCGGCCTGATAATCCGCAAGGCTGCGAATGATGGTGAAGCCTCCGTTTTCGTTCAGCTTCCACGCGCCGCCCTTCAGGGTAGCGGATTCATCCGCCATAGCGGCGTTAAACCAGCTGATGCCCGCCTCACTTTGATAATAACCCGTGTTATTGCTTTGATAGGCGGTCAAAAGCAAACGTAAACCTTTCTTTACATAAAGACTGTCCTTTGTGTCTGCCTCATGTCTGAGGGCGTTTACGACCTCTGTCAGCTTTGCCTCAAGCTCCGCCTTGTCATCCGCATAACCGTAGCCGCTCATAGCACTTGCCACTGCGGAGCGGCAAGAGGGGTCAAGGGTAGCATAGCCCGACAGATCCAATTCAAAATAAGCCGCCAGATCCACGAAGGAATTGGTGACGTTCTCCGCTTCGGTCAAGGGTGCGCTATACACACGAATGGCGTACACGTCGGTGGGAACGCTGTTATAAAGGGAAAGCCTCGGTGCCAGGTCATCGGCTTCCGTTTTTGACAGCGTAGCGATCTCAGCCGCGCTGAGCGTTCTGTTAAAGGTCACGGTTCCGTTATAGCTGACCGTGTATTTTTCACTGCCCGTGGCGGGAACGGTCTTGGCATAGTCCACCGCGACGGGGATCGCCGCCTCGGTGACGCCGCCACCGTAGTTGGAAAAGCCGTGATCCTGCCAAGTCCCGTTATGAGTGCCGCCAATGGCCTCCTTGTCTCCATGCACGCCGTTATTGAAGGTGGAGGAGGAGAAATACCAACGGCAGCAAAGGGTCTGGTTTTCGGAGGTATGCGCGGAGGGGAAGAAGGTACAGGCAAACCATCCGAAGCGGAAAGAGGAAAGGGTGAAGGCGTAATTGGGAACGGAGGCGGAGAAGATCCTTCCATCCTCACCAAAGACACCCTTGACCCTCGCCACCGTATCAACGGTATAGGCCTCCGTTTCCAAGAAGGAATCGGGCAAGGTCAAGCCAAAGGCCTCCTTTTTGACCCCGAAATGCCAAGTGTTCCAGTCCATCGTGACGCCTACCGAGCCGTCGCCGTTCCGAGACCAGAACTCCGCGCCGCGCAAAACGGCGTCGGTGGCACCCGTCACGTCCATTTTATTCTTCCATTTTCCGCCCGTCAGATCAATCGACGCGCCCGCGTCGTCAAAGGCGGTATACAGACCGACCAGCCTGCCGCCGCCTGCGGTAGTCGAGCCGTCCGCGCCTACGTAAAGCAGGTCGTAATCCGTTTTGGTGACATTCTCTCCCGTGGAGGCACCGGACGCACCCGTGCCGCTCTCATCTCTTGGCAGCGTGTCAGCCGATGCGGTTACCGCCATTACGGGGAAGAGGGAAAGCAGTGTGCAAAGCACCAAAAAAAAGCAAAGAATCCTTTTCTTCATATCCCGAAGTCCTTTCAAGCAAAGTATCGTATCACCGCGCTGCCCTAACAAAGCAGGCGGGAGGGAAAGGGGGATCAGAATTCAGTCCGATCCCCGTTTCACCGAGATCAATAATCGTCGTTCCACAGTACAGAGGGATCTCCCATGTGGCCGTAAGAGCCCGCACCGTAAATGATGTCCTCCGCACCTGCGGGGATAGGGTCAACGCCCTTCACGTAGCGCGTGTTGGTCTCCGTGATGTTGCGGTCGGCGTTGATGTAAGTCTTGTAGACTTCCTTCCTCTGCTGCTCGGGGTCGGTGGCACGCACGTTGACGATGTAGTTGTTGTCACACAGGATGTTGTGGGTCAGCTGTGTGTCAATATGCTGAATATAGATGAAGGTGGTACCGCTGTAACGGTTGCGCATCTTCCTGAGATATTCCTCATCTTCGGGATCGCCCAGATCAAATCCGTCGTTCTCACCGGGGAAAGCACCGTAGGACTGCTCCACGACCACGTTCTCATAGCACTTCCAGTTGGAGGTGGAGGCGTCGAAGTAGATGCCGACCAGCATGTGTCCGAGGCCGTTACCCGTCGTGTTGGACATCAAAATGTAGTTGTGGTGTACCTTATTGAACAGCTCCGTGTCCTCGGGCTGAGAGTTGAGACCGGCGAGATAAATACCGCCGCCGTCGCCCAGCTCACGCATAAAGTTGGCACAGTAGTTGTAGGAGACCTCCAGATTATACATATTGTACACGTAGGAGGAATCCGTGTCCCCTGCCGTAAAGGTCAGGGGCGCAAACAGGTCACCGATGGAATAGGCGGTGTAGGAGCAATTCTCTACCGTATTCTGGGTGATGATGCTGTTTTGAATGTTACCCGTTACCAAAGCGGACGCGTTGTGATGGTACAGACCGATCTCGTACATATAGTTATCGGCAATGCGAACGCGATCGGCACTGTTGTCCTTTAAGCTGTACGTGCCGCGAGGACGGCCCACGTAGATGGCGTTGGCACCGATGTAGGTGAAGGAGCAGCCCTCAACGGTCAGATCCTCCACACGGCCGAAGGCATTGAATGCCTTTGCGCCCAGCTCGTAGAACTCGCAATCGTACACGCTCATGCCGTAGCAGCTGTCCACACTCACGGCGGCGGCATCGGAAAGACCTTGAGTATCCTTGTATTTCTCTCTGTTCACAACGCCCTGCATCATACCGAACAGGTTTACGGTAGCACCGTAGAGGGAGGTGTTGTAATCATCCACGCCCGTAAAGCCCAGGCCCTCCATAGATACGTCACGGACTCCCTCGAATACGAACATATAGTCGGATGTAGGATAAGAGACATCCTTGGTCTTCATGTTGCCCTCGGAGTAGTAGTAGAGCTTACCGTTCAGGCTATCGTAGTAGAACTCGCCCTCACTGTCGGCGTAATCCTTGGCGTTCTTGGCACAGACGTAGCGCCCCTTCATGGTATAAGAGCCCTCCGCCATGTATCCGTCGGAGAGGCGGCGGAAGCAAGCCACGTGAATGCTTCCGTCCTCTGCCTCCACGGTATCGTCGTAATCAATACCGGTCAAGTGATAAAGCTCGTACCACCACTGCCCCGCCTGATGGATCTCAAGGCCGTAGTCGTCTAAAGCAAAGCGACGCCAATCCTCATCGTCCAGCATGGCGTCTACGCGCGCCTGCGCCTCCGCTTGCGCCGCCGTCTTTGCCGTCAGCAGGTTCAATGCGTTGGTAGCGGCGGTCACGGAAAGCTGATAGGCCCGCTCGGCCGCCCAATATGCGTTTTTCAAGCTCTCCTTATCCGCAAAGGCGGCGTTCTCATAAGCCGTCTTCGCGGCGTCACGCGCCTCTTGCTTGGCATCACGCTCCGCTACCAGACGGTCTCTTTCACTCTGCGCGGCGGCGGTCTCCGCCTTGGCCTGTGCCAAAGCGGTCTTTGCGTTAGCCGTTACGCGCTCCTTGCTTGCCAGCATTTCGTCCTTCAGGTCACCGATCATATCCAAGGGGAGATAGATCTTACCGATTTTAAAGGCACTGTCGGAGGCATCGAACTCCACGGTGGGAAGATATTTGTCAAAGCTGCCGATCTGCTTATCCGCGACGATCAGGTCGCGCAGGCGGATAAATTCATTCGCGTAGGCGGCATCGGAAGAAAACTTGGGGGTATAGCTCTTAAATTCTTCCTTATTGTTTCCGCCCTGGAAAAACTGCGTTCTGAGATCGGTGATCGCCAGCACCGTCAGCTTGGTACTGTTAAAGAATGCGGTATATTCGTCATCCTCCGGATGAGCAGAGGGGCTGTCCGTTGCCAGAGTACCCGCCTTCTTGAGCGCATCCACGTCCATGAGTGCCACAAAGCGCGCCTTGTACTTGTTGAAGCGCGCGCGCAGGGAGGCTCTGTCGGCGGGATAGGGTGCCTCCGTCTCGTAGGTCAGCATACCTGTCTCGTAAAGCCTTTGGGCGTTGTAATATATACCCTCGAAATCATGCACACTCGTATGGTCGAATTGGGTAACGAAAACGTCCTCGTCGGCGGCAAAGCGGCCGGAGGAATAGGCCACGTCCATCATCTTGCCGTCCACGTAGAGGTAACGGAAGGTGGGATAATTGCCGTTTTCGTCCTTGTCAAACTGATAGGTCCAGATATTACTGCCACCGCTTACGAATTTGCTCGTATCCATTTCCTTGGTGGTAGCATAGACCGTCTTGCCGTTTTCGGAGGCAAAGGTCACCTTGGTGTAGGGGTAGGGCTGATCCGCTCCCGTCAGCGTGGCGTTGCCGTAGACACCGAAAATGCCGTCGCCCGCCATCAAAACGATCTGCGTGGGAGTGGCTACCGTCTTCATTTTCGCCTTCAGCGCCGCAAAGGCGGTGGCAAAGGTGTCAAAGGGCTTGGCGGCCGTTCCGTTGCCGCCGCGAGCGGCGGTAGCGGAAAGGTGCAGGACGATTTTTTCGTAGCAGGAGTTGACCACCGAATCCAGCCTCGATCTCAATTCGGGCTTGGCCTTTACGCCCTCGCTGTCCGCCATCGCCTCGTATACCGTGAACAAGGAGGTATCAGCGTCGTTCTCATTCCGTATCTCGGAGTAGTAATAGATGTCGTTTCCGTCCGCGTCCGTCAGCTTGGCGTATCCGCGCACCGCAATGGGGGTCAGGCTTGCCCGCTTTTCAAGACCCGTATAGTGCAAGGTCAGAGCGAAGGTGTCCGCGTCTACGTAGAAGGGAGCGTTTCTGCCCGACAGAGAATCGAAGGTCGCAACCTTGTAATCGTAAGCATCGCCCTCCAAGGCAGGCAAAACGCTTCTGTCCAAGTTCACCAAAAAACCGAGCTCCAGCGTAAAGCCCGCTACCGTCATCGCGTTGATCGCGTCCATGGAAATGTCAAAATAGAAGCGAATGCCGTCCTTGCCGTCGGCCACGTCACGGACGCCCGTACCCGCGTAGCTCAGCCAAATGGCGGACATACGGCGGTCCAGCTCCTTCTGCGCCTCCTCGGGGGTCATATCGAAGCCCATATCGGCAAAAGCACTGAAGATGGAGCTCACGTCGGCATCGTTCGAGGTGAACATATCGAGACGCGACGTATCCAAGCCGTAGTAATAGATCAGGTCGGCGGCGTGGTTTTGCTCCATCTCCGCAACGCTCAGCGCGCGGTCGTACACACGAACGGCGTACATGGTGCCCGCGACGCCCACCATCAGCTGGAACATATTGCCCGATTCCACGGGTGTTTTGTAACGGTCGGAGGCGATCTTCAGCTCCGTGAACACGTTTTGGTTATGATAGAAGGCGTAGTCCACCTCTCCGCCTTGATAGCTGTGCGTGATACCGAAGGTCACCACGTCGTCAAAGGCCAGGTTGGACCACACGGTGTCCTTCATGTCACTCACCCACGTATCGGTATGTCCGCCCGTAGAGGTGTAGAGCCAACGGCGCTCCATTTGTCCGTCGCTGCCGCCGGAGCGGTAGCAGGTAAACTGCATGGCGCGGAGAGGACCGATGGCAATGCCGTACTCGCTATAAATGCCGTTTTTCGTGGTCGCGTCGATATAACGCTCCAGCTCTCCGCTCTCGCTGTACTGAGAGATGCCCACGGGATTGGCCACGAATTCGGTCGTATAGTTGGTCGCGGGCAGCACGTCTCCCGGCAGGTACAGACCAAACTGAGAGTAGGTGGGAATGTTGTACGCGCCCTTTTCGGAATCCTCCATAAAGTCCTCGTAGTTCATCACGATGGTGAAGCCGCCGTTCGCGTTCTTCTCCCATCCCGCGCCCTTCAGGAAGGCGGAGTCGCTCTTGTCGAGCGCGCTGAACCAGCTGATGCCTCCCTCGGCGGTCACGTGACCCGTATCAAAGCCCTTGTAGGAGGCAAGCAGCATAACGAGACCGTCGGTGACGTAAAGAGAATCCTCAAGGCTCGTGCTTTGCTTCATGGCATTGATCAGCTCGTAGAGCGTGTCCGCCATCCGACCCGCGTCGGCGTCCGCACCGTACTCCTTGAAAACGTTATCCACTACACTGCGGTCGCTTGCGTCAAGCGCCGCGTACGCAGTCATGTCCAGCCCCTTCATGGCGGCCAGATCAATAAAGCGGTTGTGGATCTTCTCTGCCTCGGTCAAAGCGGAGGAATACACGCGAATGGCGTAGACCTCGGCGGGCTGACCGTTGAAGAAGGAAAACTTCCCTGCCGCCGTCTTTTCTTCGGTAAGACTTTCTCTTTCCGCCTCATACGCCGCCTTGGTCAAGGTGGCGTTTTTGGGGGCGTAAGGGTTGCTCTTATTATCAAGCAGCGCACCGTTGCTGTACCCCACGCCAAAGCTTACACCGCCCACGGTGGTGGTCTTGGTGTAATATGCCGTCAAAAGGCCGAAGGGATGAGTCGCGTTGCCACTCTCGGCATACGCCTTTTCTCTGGGAGAATTATGGAAGAAATCCTCGTCCGCATCGGTGTTCCACCACATACCGTTTCTGCCGCCCGGATCGGTGCAGTTCAGGTTTGCGCCAAAGTGTCCCAAAAGAACGTCCATGCGGAACTCGTAAACGTAGCCTCCCGCATTGGCACCGATGCCGCCGTATGCATACGTGTCCTTACTCGCTCTTCCGTCCATACCCGTGGGACGTCCCATCAGCTCCACGGTGAAATCGGCAAGATCGGCATAGCTATCAGGCAGGCGAATGCCAATCTTGGCATACTCGCTTTTATCCCAAGAGGATGCGCCGTTCTCAGCCGTGAAGGCACTGAAAATTCCGCCGTTTTCACCAACGCTGTAAGCAAGCAGAGAGCCGTTATTATAAAGAACGGCATCCGTCGCGCCGGTCGCGTCCATCATATTGAGCCACTTGCCCGCGGTGAGATCCACCGATGCGGGGGAAGCGCCAAAGGCGGTGTAGAGACCGACGAGGCTACCGCCGTTCGCGGTCTTTTCACCGTTTCCGCCCACGTACAGGCTGTCGTATAAGGTCGCTTCGGGGCGGGTGACGCCCGCGCCACCGTCCGCTACGGCCTCACCCTCGCTTCTCGGCAAAGTCTCCTCGGCAGAGACCGCCATAACGGGGAGCATACTGAGCAGGGTGCAAAGCACAAGTAAAAGGCATACAATTCGTTTTTTCATAACCTTTCCTCTTTTCCTTTTTTTGGAATGATCGAAATCGGGGAATTATTATTTACCGAGCAAAAGCTTGCGCATCAGGCGGCTGGCGGCGATAGCGTCGCACTTGTCGATGGTGGCGGCGATCTCCTCCATATCCGCTCTGTCAAGAACCTCCTCAAGGGCATCCAGCCACTTGGCACTCTCCGACACGGCCTCCTTGCCGTCCTCGCGATAGGGGAACTGGTCAAGCGTCATATATCCCTCATAGCCCGTTCTTCTCAGCCAATAGATGAACTCAAGATACTCAAGAGTATGTACACTGCCGACGATCATATCGTCGTCCCACAGACGGTAGTTGTCGTTGATATGAATGTGCTTCAGTCTGTCGCCGTACATTTTGCACATCGCCACCGCCTCGGCGGGAGACTCGTAGCCGAGAGCGGCATGGCCGTAGTCAAGGGCGATACCCACGTTGGGTCTGCCGATATGCTCGATCATCAGCAGGGTGGCACCGCAGGTGCTGATGTAGGAATGGGTTCTGGGCTCCTTCAGCTTGTACTCAAGCGTGATGGTCATGTCAGGGTCGTAGTCCGCGATCTCCTTAAGGCACTCCTCAAAATAGGTGCGCTCCTTGATATAATCGGCTTGGAAAATGTAGTCATAGCCGTCCTGCCCGGGCCAAAGGGTCACAATGCTACAGCCCAGCTCCTTGGCAAAATCAATGGCATCCTTGGCGTCGGCCACAGCCTGCGCGCGAATTTTTTCGTCGATGCTGGCAAGACTGCCTCTCTGATAAATGGGGTTGGCGAAGGTATCCACCGCCACAGAGGCGATCTTCAGCCCCGTTCTCTTGACGCTCTCTCTTACCTCGTCCTTGTTGGCGCGAAACTCCTCGGTCATCACGATGTCAACGGCCGTCAGCTCGGGAATGGAGGCGGCACGGTCAAACAGCTCGCTGATGGTGAAGGGACGGCCGTAGGCCGCGCAATAACGGTCCATACAAGAACCTACGTTGGAAATAAATACAGAATACTTTCTTTGCATAACTTGAAAAACTCCTTTCGGTTTGTACAATTTTACGGATACATTATATCATAGAGCCTTGTGCAAAATAAATGAAAGATTGTTGTTTTCTTTTGTAAAATTGTTGCTTTTTGCGTTTTGGTGTGGTATAATAAGCTTAATGAGGAGAATTCTTCCGTTTTGTCGAAGGGAGCTTGATACCGTTATGATGAAGGACGAATATTTTAACCCGTTTTTCGACCGTGAGAGCGAGCTGAGCGTTTTTGCCATTGGCAGGGAGCGATGCGCTCCCACCTTTGAGGACGGCCCCTCCTTCCGTAAAATGTACATTTTGCATCATATTTTGGAGGGCTCTGGGGAATACACGGTGGGCGGCGTGACCCACAAGGTGAGGAAGGGCGACATCTTTGCCATCCGCCCCACCGATCTGGTCTATTACAGGACCGACGAGAGCGACCCTTGGCTCTTTTCCTGGATCCTGTTTTACGGCGGCCGCGCCGAGGCACTGTATGAGCAGATCGGCGTAACGGAGACGCGGCTGGTCTTTCACGACAACGCCCCCCTGTTTTCCGACAGCATCCTCAGGTGTCTCACCCAAGCGGCCACCGAGAAAAAGCCCCTTTCCGCCTTCCGTCTCACCGCCTGTCTGATGGATTGCCTTGCCTCGGTCAGCGGCGGCGACAGGGTCGCGCCCTATCAGCAAAGCGAGCAATACGTAAAGACGGCCTGCGCCTTCATCGAATATCACTACGGCGCGGGCATCAGCGTGTCGGACGTGGCGGAGCATCTGGGCCTCGAAAGGAGCTATTTTTATCGTGTGTTCCACAAGGAAACGGGGCAAAGCCCCGAGCAATACCTGGCCGCCCTTCGTATGGACAAGGCAAAAAAGCTCATCCGCACAGGGCTTCCCTTCAAGCAGGTGGCCACGGCTGTGGGATTGAAGGATGTATACTATTTCACCAAGCTCTTCAAAAAGCAGTTTGGCCTTACCCCCTCCGAATACCGTGGCCGTCACGCGGCGGAGAGCGGACAAAAATGACAAAACCGCAAAATTCAATAAATATCCACCCGCATAGCGGGTGGTATTTCATTTTCGGGCATAGCCCTAAACACTACTGGCGGCGCACAAGTGCGCTTTATACTTTCCTGCCAGCCATGCAATCGTTACGCACACCCGCTTGAGCGGGATCGAACC
>JAZRGD010000114.1:0-6744 GCA_045644045.1 Eubacteriales bacterium | reverse complement strand
TTCATCGTTGCAGAGCGTTGCACAGCAACGCGCAACGATTTCATTAAACCAACAGAAAAAGAGCATACATACAAGATTTTCTTCAGCCTTTCGAAAAAAGGAAATTACCGCAAATCTTTTGAAACAAAAAACGGCCTTGCTTCCACGGAAGCAAGGCCGTTTGGTTTTTAAATCAGGAGTACCGTCAGACAGAGGTCAGGATGCGTCCGTCAGACGAAATCATAACGAGACCGTCGAACGAGCATCGGGGGATGCCGTCAAACGAGATCGGGATGAGACCGTCAAGCGGATCCAAGCAAGCACCGTCGGGCGGTCTTCATAGGGGTGGAGATCAGATGCGCTCCGTCTCCTCGCCTTACTCGATGTTAATGGCAGGCGTCTTGCGCTCCGCCATGGCATCCACGATGACGTCAATGATCTGGTACTCGGTAGTGCCCTCCGTGCAGGTGGCAAGCTTGGCGACCATAACGTCATATACGCTGACGACGTTTTCGGGATCGTACTCGCCGTAGATCACGTTGTCGGCCTCGCGGTCCTCGTCGCTGTAGTCTACCACAAAGTAGGTGATGGCCACGAAGTCGGGGTCGTGCGTGATGGTGGCATTCGAGAAGTCTGCAAAACCGCCCGACAGGATGAAGGCGGTGTCGTCCTCATCATAGCCGTCACGGAAGGTGGGAAGGTTTTTCTCTACGCTGATCAGGTCGAGGTATGCACCCGTATGCTCTCTGTTGATCTTGTTCTCGCCTACCTCGGCGGCATACCAGGCTTCCAGAGCCGCCTTGGTGAAGGCACCTGCGCCGTCCACGTAAGCCTTGGGAACGATGATGATACCCATTTCAAGCAGGTTCATCGTGCCCTCGCCCGAAATAGCGTTCATGGCCTGGAACTGCGCCTTATTCACAAACGCATTGAAGCGGATGGCCGCGTAGGTGCTTTCCATCTCGTCATCGTCACGAATGATGGTAGCATCCACCTGATCGGAAACGGTGATGGCATCCACCGCGAGAGCGGTGTAGGTCACGGCACCGTTAACCGTTACGGCAGTGCCGGGAGCAACGGAGGTCGCGCCGTCGGTCCAACCGAACAGAGTCATACCGTCGATGGCGGCGGGAAGGGTGTAGCTGCCACCGGGAACGAAGACGGTTTCTGCCTCGCCGTCGATCACTACGGTGACGAAGCTGTCAATGGCGGCCTCGATCTTCGCCTTGGTGCCGGTGTAGGTCAATTCCTTCTTGCCCTCAACCACGGTATCGTCCTTTACGAAGGGAGTATTGCCGTGAGCGGAAGCAAGCGCAACCCACTCGGCGCTATTCAGGTGATCGGGAATTTCAATTCCGTAGAAGGCGAGCAGGTCAACCAGGTGGTTGTGCGCCATTTCCTCGGAAGTCAGCACCTTGTCGTACACGCGGATGGCGTAGACGTCGGCGTTGGAGCCGTTGAAGAAGGAGAACCAACCCACCCTAGGGTCAACTTCTGCCATTCTGGCGGCGTGCTCCGCGGCGGTGTAGGCGTTCTTGAACTCGTAGGTCACACCGTTTGAGGTCGAGCTGGTCTTGTCGGCAATGTAGGTGATCTTGTTACCTTCCGCAAAGCCGTAGGTGATCTTATCGTTCTCGGCGTCGTAATTCTTTACCATCTTCTCGGTAAAGCCAACGACAACGCCGGTCTCGACCCACTTGTCGTAGACAGCGGCGGGGCGAGCACCCATGTGCCAGGTCGTGCCGTCCCAGTCGCCGCTGGCACGGTAATGGAAGTGAAGCTTCGCGCCCGTGTCCGTGGTGGCGGTGCTGGGGAAGAACAGACCCGTCATCAGACCCGCGCGGAAATGGTAATAGTTACCGCCGCCCGTATACGTGCTTTCTTGCTCCCAAACGTTCATAATGGCCGCCGTCTCGACGGTGAAGTTAGGCAGATTGGCGTAATCGTCATTCAAGCGGATACCGATGACCTCGGGAGCGCTGGTGTGATTCCCATGCACCACGCCGCCGATGTGGATGCCGCCGTTCGCGCCCGCGGTAAACGTGAGAGCGTCGCTCGCGGAAGCTTCATAAAGGGTTGCGCTCGCGCCGTCGGAGACCTTGGTGTACCACTTGCCACCGGCAAAATCAACAGAGACGTCGGTGCCAAAAGCGGAGTGCAGAGCCACCAGGTGATCCTGCGCGACATACAGCTCGTCGTACTCGGTCGTGGGAGCACCGTGCGCCAAATCAAGGCGGCGCATTGCCACTTCCAGCTCTGCCTTGATGACATCGTAGTCGTGGAACGTGCCGTTGTTATCGGTGACGAAGGTTCTGTCGTAGTAGACAGAGGCTACCGTCGCCAGATCTTTCGCCGTCACGCGGGCGGAGATCTCGACCTGATAGAAGCCGAGAAGGTCGATCAGGTGGTTGTACTGCTTCTCGGCGGTCGTCAGCAATCCGTCGTACACGCGAATGGCGTATACGTCACCGGGAAGTCCCGAGAACATACGAAGGTCACGCTTGCCCGCCGCAAGAGCCGCCTCGTACTGCTCCTGCGTGTAGGTGGCACCGTTAATACCCGCCTGTCCGCCGCCACCGGTATTGCTGTGACCGTAGGCGTAGCTTACAGAATAGGTGGCACTGTCTCCCTCGCCCGTGTGCGTGGTGGCCTTGGTAAAGATCAGGGTTTCGCCGGCGGGCGTGGTGGCGTTTTTGTCATACAGGTAACGCCAAGCATAGTCACGGCCACCAGTATGCCAAATCGAGCAAGTCAAGCCATGCCAGGTTCCGGCGCCGCCCGTTTTGTCCGTTCGGTCAAGATTGGCATTGTAATGGAAATGCACCATATCCAACTGCATATTCGTGATGGCTGTTTCAGCCCTGTCTTCATTGACGCCCGCATGGAGGCCGTACATGAGCTGCGCGCTCTCTATCGTAAAATTATCAAGGCCCGCCCAGTCATCGTACAGATCCATACCGATGGCAGCCACCTGCCCTTGGTAGATAGACGTTTTCGTCACATCCAACCCCGAAATGGTCAAGCCGCCGTTGCCCATCTTACCTACGCTCCACTCGCAAGCACCACTTGCATCGCGCAAGGTGATATCATCGGCCGCCTCGGTGGCGATCCTGTTGGTCCACTTGCCTGCGGCAAGATCGGTGGCATTCGCCCTCAGCTCGTTTCTGAAGGCGGTGAACAAGCCTACCAGCTTCACGCCATCAGCGAGAGCAAGACCGTTTTCGGCACCCACATAGTAGGATGTGTAGTCGGTTTCAGCAATAACGCCGTAACGGGTGAATCTCTCAATTTCTTCCTCAAGAGCGGCCTTTACCGTATCGTAGTCCGCCGATCCTCTCGCGCTATCGTTGTCATACACCATCGTATAGGTGTAATAGGCAGCGGCCAGATCCTTGTAGTTCGCTTTTGCCGCTTCACCGACAAACGCCTCGGGAAGCTCGATCTGATAGAAGGCGAACAGGTCGATCAGGTGGTTGTATTGCTTTTCCTCTTCGGTCAAAACATAGTCGTAAACACGGATAGCATACACATCCGCCGCCATTCTGTTGAACATAGTAAAGCGCGTGGCCTTCGGAGCCGTTGCGGTAGCCGTATTGTATTGACTCTGCGTATATACGTTTTTGCCCGTGCTCGAGCACATATTCGAGTTGCCGCCGTTGTTGTAGGTCGCGGCGTAGGTAAAGGTTCCTGCCGTCTTGTCGTAGGCCTTGGTCACGCTCATGGTCACACCGCCGGGAGCGTAATTGGCGGCGCTGACCGTTCCGCTTGTCATACCGCCGTTGGACATCGCGTAGGCGAAGCCTATAGAGCGTCCGCGTTCTACGCCGGTACCGTCCATGCAATACCAGGTGGTGCAACGCGCGTTCCAGATGATATATCCGCGAATACCGTCGCCGCCGTTCACCGCGGGAGAATACGCGCCTCTGACAACGTCGATATGGAAGGTGTCGCCCAGCGTATTGGTGCCCAACATATGCGTGCCGGTGCCGTCACTTTTATAGGCCTCGTAGCCACGTCCCACCGCCATTGCCTCAACGGTAAAGTTGTTTTCACTCATCCAATCGAGAGGCAGATCGATACCCGCGCCCTTGGCACCCGCGCCATTCCACGCGCTTTGGGAATACACCTCCGCCGTGAGACCGCCAAACGCGGTGCTCTTCCATCTTAAAACGGTAGATTCGTCGCGGAGAGTGGCATCGGTAGCGCGGCTCGCGTCCATCTTGTTATACCACGTCAGCGAAGAAAGGTCGTAACCGTTCGTCTCGTTTTGGAAAGCGGTAAACAAGCCAAGAAGCTCACCATCGGCCACGGAAGGAGCGGGGCCCTTGCTCGCGCCGATATAAAGGGAGGCGTAATCGGTGTCGGCAACGTCAGCCAACACTGCCTGCTCTAAGGCGGCCTTTACGGTGTCGTGGTCGTCGCCCACGCCGTTGTTGTCGTAAACGAAGGATGCCGTTTCAAACATCACCGCCACGCGCGCCAGACTTTCGGCGGAAATGTCGACAGGTACTGCCACCTGATAGAAGCCCAAAAGGTCTACCAAATGGTTGTAACAGATCTCCTCTGCCGTCAAAAGGCCCTTGTACGCGCGAACGGCGTACACGTTCATAGCGCTCTTGGCGAAGAGACGGAATCTTTCTGTGGGAGCGGCCGTGACAGCGCTCTTATACTCCGCGGCGGTGTAGGATTCGCCCGTTACCGTGACGCGTTCCGCCGTGTTATAATGAACGCCGTAGGTAACCGTCGCCGCGTCACCGCTTCCCACGGTGGTCTTGGTGTAGGTCGCCGTCAGACCGGCAGACAGACCCACTTCCTTCAGGGCGGAATCGTTATCGGTCGCCGTAGATAGCATGGCGTTTCGATAGCTATATTCACGGGCAGCCGCATACCATGCCACGGTGCTGTTAGCGCGCCAGGAAACACCGAGGCGGAAGCCCTTGTTAAGAATGGTCGCGTCGCCCCCGCTGCTCTCGCTCCAAGCAAGACCGGGGCGGTGAGAGCCGCGAAGCAGGTCTATCTGCATCGTGGTAAACTCACCCTGGCTGTCCGTATATTCGGGGATACCGTAGATCACCGCCACCGTTTCAACGGTAAAATCGCTGTGATCCACCCAAGCCTCGTCAAATACAATACCGGAGTTGGTGCTATTAAATTTGCCGTAATTGTCCTTCGTGACCCCCATGGTCAAGCCGCCGTTTGCCGCGGTCGACCATTTTGCGACAGGATTCACCAAGGTCGCGTTTTTCCCGCCCTGTACCTTGTTGTACCAAGTGCCGCCGGCCAGATCGTAATCTGCCGTGTCGTTTTGGAAGGCGGTGAACAACCCCAAAAGCTCCACACCGTCACCGGCAGGCTTCGGGCCTTTTTCCGCACCAACGTACAGCACGGCATAATCCTCCGGCACGGAAGCAGTAGACGCCGTATCGGCCGCCGAAACAGCCATCACGGGGATACCCGTTACGAGGAGCGCAACCAGCAGAAGCATACTTAAAATACGCTTTTTCATGTTTTTTCCTCTTTCAAACTGAAAATTTGTGTCATACGCCGAAGAGGCTCTTTCCTTATTCGGCGCGGTGAAAAGGGCGTTCCCTCTTCGGAGAGAGTGAAAAGGGCGTTCCCTTTTCGGAGAGAGTGCAAGGGACTTCCCTTTTTCCTTGGATTCGGCAAAGCTTACCTTATCACTTTTTCAGGAGATCCCAATCAATGTCCTTCTTGAAGGGGTCCTTGCCGCCGAGAATGAGCTCACCCGAAAACAGCATCACATCCTCAGTGCCGACCTTGACCTCCGTCAAGCAGGGAGACTCGTACCGCTTCATACTCGCATCCTTTCCGCGCGTTCGCGCTATTTTATTCTTTTCGCCGTACGTTTGCGGGGAGAACACGGGCCGTCTGCTCTTTGTCAGCTGCCGTAAAACGACCAAAAAGGCATCGAGTCAAGCCTTTGAACGGACGTCCAACGGCGACGGCGGTGCCATATTCCCCTTGCGCATACCGCACAAGCGTTTTAAGTACCTTTATTATATAGTACGCCTTAAGCTTTGTCAATAGTTTTGAGATTTTTTTCCTAATTTTTTTGGTGAAATATATGCAATTGCACATTTTTTTACTTTTCAAATTGTGCAATTCGCCAAAAACACAGCTTAATCGTTAAAAACGCTGATTTTCGCGGTGGTGGATCGCGGGTATCGAATCGCCGCAAAGCGGCGCATAAAAAGCCTCCCTCCGAGAGGGAGGTGGCACGGTGCTTGCACCGTGACGGAAGGAGTGAGCGAGAGAAAAAGCAACCGTGAATTAACGGCGTTGCAAAAAGCAAAGCTTAGCTTTTTGCGGTCATCCGTATGTATGCGATGACCGTCTCTGCCGCCCACTCCTTCCGCCTCGCTCTCGCTCGGCACCTCCCTCTCGGAGGGAGGCAAAGAACGAGGCCGCCTTCTCTCGGAGGGAGGCAGAAAGCGGAACCTCATCCACCATCTTCGATGGTCCCCCTTCCCCAAAGGGGAAGGCTAAAAATCGCTCCGCGATTTTTTGTGGGCATGGAGAAATATCGGGGGCTTTTTAAGGAAAAGCCCCCGCACCCCCAAACCTTTTTGGAAAAAAGAAAAGGAAAACACAAAGAGTTTTCGTGTAATTCCCCACGTCCGCGCCAGCGGACATTTCATATTTGCGAAGCAAATATTTCACCGCGAAGCGATTTCATTTGCCCGCAAGGGCAAATTTCATTGCGCGCCTGCGCTACGACAGGCGCGCCGTCCCCCAAACCTTTTT
>JAZRGD010000113.1:0-27628 GCA_045644045.1 Eubacteriales bacterium | reverse complement strand
AAAAAAAGAAACAAAAAACGGGATTTTGTCACGAAAATCGTATTTTTTCTTTTCCTTTTTTTCACCCATAAAAAAGCCGTCAAAAATTTCCAAAAAATGGTGTTACTTCAAAAAGGTATAAAAAAACGGCCGTTTTTTTGTACCCATTTCAAGTTGCTTTCGTTTTACAATATTTTCAGGGAAGCCCGCAAGGCTCTTTTTGGCCAAAAGAGTACCGCCGCGGCGCGCGTGGCGCGCGGGCTTTTCTCAAATGTAAAATGAAAGGAATTTTTATTATGAAAGAAACAGAAAGAAACACCCCCGCCGCCAAGGGGCGGCAAGAAAAAACGAAAAAGGTCGTTATTCCCCTCGGTATTGCCGCAAAAAGCGAAAGCAAAAAGACAGAACATGGATATGAGACCAAGGTGGGCGGCTGTGCCGCCACCTTTACCACGCCCTCGTATGGCAAGCGAATCACGTTGGGAGACGGCGAAAAGGAAATTTCATTTTCTTTTTTGAGCAAAGGCGCGGAGCAAGGCACGGAGGAAAAAAGAAAGCCACGCACACGCTTTGACGTCAGTGAGAGAGAGGACGCCCATCGGTATTTTTACCGTGACGTAGCACTGGACACCGACCTCGAATACCTGACGAAGGGCAACGGCATCAAGGAAAATATCATCATCAAGGAGCGAAGCGCAGATTATCGGTATGACTTTTCTCTCCGTGTCAAGGGGCTCTTGCCCCGTATGAACGAAACGGGCACGGAGATCGGCTTTTACGGTCAGAATGAAAAGGGCGAGGAGACGCTTTGCTTCAAGATCCCCGCGCCCTTTATGACAGACGCCGCTGGCGTGCGCTCGGATGCGGTCTCCTATGCTTTGCGAGAAACGAGAAAAGGCCATTTTATTTTCTCGGTCATCGCGGACGCGCCCTTCGTCAACGACCCCGCCCGCGTGTTTCCCGTGACGGTGGATCCGCAAATACAGGTGCAAGTATTAAATGGCGCCTTTCCGGGAACTTGTGCATTCCTTTATGGATTGATAAAAAAGGATTGTTATGTGGGATCAATGTATGACACAAAGGAATATGGAAAAGATTTGGTCGTTATGTATGACGGTACATATTATATAAATGTTCATATGGATGGTGCTGAGCTTGCTCCGCTTGTCGCGAATAAAGTAGTGACTCGTGCAGAAATAGTTCTTCATATGAAGTCATGGAAGGTGGAAGGAAAAGAGCAGATAATCACCGATAACACGCAGACCGAATTGTATATTTTAAATGAGAACGAGATAAAGTTGAAAACTTTGTCTGTGAAAGGTCCTACTGTTCGCATCAATGCTTTGGATCTTTATCGAAACGCCTTTCTTCTTTCTTTAAATCCAGTTATGGACAGTCAGTATGAAGAACGCCATTTTTACGGAGAGGACGGCGGAGAATACGCCCCTCGTATGGAGATCGAATACATCACCGATGAGGATCATGCGCCCACCTACGCCGATATCCCGATGCCATCGGGCACTTTGGCAAGCTTTGACGTCCGCTCGGGCGAGACCTTCGTTTCTTTTGCCGACGGTGTCGCCGCCACCGCGCCGCTTGGCATTGGTCTCTCTCACGTACATAACGCGAAGCGAAGCGACATCACTTACGGAAAGGGCTTTGCTTTGAGCCTTGACGAGACACTGCGCAAGGACGGCGAATACAGCGATTATATTCTCACCGACGCCATGGGCGAGGAGCACGGCTTTAACGAGTATTTTTATTATGAGACGAACGGCACGGCTATTTACGTGGATGCCGAGGAGGTCACGGCAAACGATGACGGAGAGCTGACGTATACCAAGGATTACGTCACCTATCCCGTCACCCGCACGTTTCGCTCTTCCACAGGCTGGGAGCTGATCACAAAGCTGGATGGGGTAAAAAACAAGGAGCTGCACGATCGTTACACCGAGGAAGAAAAGAAGGTCAAGCAGTACAAGGAAGCTTTGGGCGAATACGTTTCGGTGTCCGTAGGAACGGGAGAAATCGGCGAAAAGTTGGCCGATCCCTCTTTCTCGGATTACAACGAGCACGCGCCGAACGAGACTTATATGTTTTTGCCCTACACGGATGCGATGAGCTACCGTTCTCTTTGCTTGCAAAGAGAGGCTTTAAACGCCCAGTTGGCTGCGTACTCATTGGAGCAATCCGCCTTGAATTTGCAAAGGGACAGCATAGCATTACAAATTCTGTCCAACGGTACACAAAAAAACAATTATTTTCATCAGTATAATTTGCAACAAAATGAATATTCACTCATCGGTCAGCAAATCGCGTACAGTAATAGGGCGATTTCGATCTATTGCGACAGCAACACGCTTTTCACGAATTTGAACGCCGCGACGACAGAGAAACAGGCGCAATATTGCAATCTATATTTAGAAAAATCACTGCTAGAGCAAAAGCGGTCGCGCGTCGCGGACATAATGACTGATTTGTACAATGGTCCTAACAACTTTTACAGCCTTGCACAACAGCAAGAGTCATTGTTGAACAGGCAGAAAAACCTTGTTGGTGCTGAAACGGATGGAGCGAACAATCAAGTCAAGCAGTTAAATACAGAAAAATCTGTTTTGAGCGAGCAGCGCGCTCTTTGCGAGCAACAGATCAGCGAATTTAAAAACCGTGCCTCTCGCTATTACGAGACTTTCCAAGAATTACTTATTTCCTATTTGAAGGCAGTCGAGCAAATGCCTGTGTCTTATCTGCAAAAGGACGGCATCGTTAAGGGCTTTAATGAGGCAGGCAAATTGACGGCCATTTTTGACGCTTACGGCAATGCCGTTCTGATTGACCGTGACGAAAAGGATCGTGTGGAAAAGATTTGCGACGAGTCGGGGAATGGCATGACGCTGTTTTATGAAAACGGCAAGCTTTCGTCCCTTACCGATCTTCGCGGTGACCGTGTGCGTTACACGTATGACGGCAATGCGCTTGTTACTGTCACCTATTCTGACGGTGCTTCCCTACATTTTACCTACGATACAAGCGGCAATCTTTGCGCTGTTTGCTCGGATGGCGATTCCTCGGACAAAATGCGGAGCGATCTGACTTACGACAGTTATAGCAGATTGATCCGTGCCGTAAAGCTCCCCGAGACTTACGCCTTAAATCATAACGTGTATTGGGAAATGGTGGGAGACCCCATAAGTCTCTTTGATGTAGAATACGGTGTGCGAACGGTGGTGACGGACGGCTTGCGTCTCACTACTGCTGTCTATGGCTTTGATGACCACGAAAACCTTTCCGAATACTACGAAATCGCAAACGGCCTTGTCTCGCGCGCAGAGAAAACGGAAAGAGGGTATATGAATGGAAACCGATATACCACGGTATATACCGCTTTGGCACCCCTCTTAGGCGAAAAAGAACTCTCTGCCTTTTCCTTCGGTGACGTCTCCGTGCAAAAGACCCATACCGTGTACGACAGCCTTCGCCGCCCGGTCTCCTCGTTTGCGGAAGCGGTATTTCCCACCCTCGGTACGGGAGAATACGCGGAAATGCACGAATACGCATATAGCGAAACGACCTGTACGTACGGCACGTCGGGCAAGCTCGCCACCCAAACCACAGTCAAGGGGAACGGTTATTACGATCCCGCCACGGGAACAAAAACAAAGCAAAGTCCCTATGCCACCCATATCACCGAATACGGTTATGATATGCGGCACAGGCTCATGCGCAGAGAAAGCTATACCGACGAAAAGCAGTATATCGAGGGCAAAACGGTAGAGGAATGGGTGTATGACGAAAAGGGCAATCTCATCAAATCCTTTACATACAATTCTCTTGATCCTTCTTCGAAATTCTATACGGAGAGCATCTTGGATGAAAAGGGCAGAACGGTGGCGGAATACGACGCCACAGGCAAATACAAGACCACCTATGCCTACGATGCCTTCGGCACTCTTGTCAGCGAAAGTTATCCGAACGGTGCTACCTTTGCCTATGGAAGCGCCCCCGACGGCAGAGCGCGTGCCATCACCCAAAGCACGGCGGAGGGAGAGAGCTGTGAAAATACCCTTCTCTATACGGCGGGCGAGATGACCCGTGTTGTGAGCGGCGATAACGCCGTGGGGTATCGCTATAACTCTCAGCGCCGTTTGATCGAGATCGACGTAAACGATCGCTTCCACATCGGCTGGGTGCGTACGGAAAGAGTGAACGAAGCGGGCGAAAAGGAATATACCACCGAGATCCCCCACGGAAACGGCGATATGCTTCGTATTGTCAGCGACATTCGCGGCAACGTAAAGCGCAAGGAAAGAGGAAAAGATACCGACGAAAGCCTTGAGTTGGTCTATACGGCAGAGTATGCGGCGGACGGCAGGCCGCTGCTTGTGAGAGGCGCCTATGGCGATACGATACAAAGATTTGTTTACGATGAAAAGAAGCGGTTAGTATCTTATCTTGACGGCGCGGAGCAGTACGGGTACGACACAAACGACAGGCTCGTTTCTCGTACAGTCACCGCAGGGGGCGAGACACAAAGCTATACCTATACCTACGATGCCGTAACGGGCAGATTGACCAAAACTGTGGCGGATGGCTTGGAGATCACGCCGAAATACGATCTTTTGGGCAGAAGCGCGGGGAAGACGGTGAAATGCTCTACGACCGTTACCTTGGACGAGAGACAGGACTATTTAAAGGTGGGCGATCACGCTACCGTCTTGCCTTCCTCGCTGGTGTATACGAAAAACAAGGTTACGCAGGGAAAGCTGGCCTATTTATACGATGAAATGGGCAATATCCGAGAGATCAAGGAAAACGGCACCATTGTGGCGAGATATGCCTATGATGGCTTTGACCGCCTCGTGCGTGAGGACAACAAGCCAATGGGCAAGACCACGGTATTTTCTTACGACACGAGCGGTAATATTCTTTCCAAGAGAGAGTATGCCTTTACCTTGAAGCAAGCCGATGAGCTGGCAGAAGCGGATTGCATCGAAAGGATATACACCTACGAGGGGGACAGACTGATGTCCTACGACGGCGAGACATGCTCCTATGACGAGATCGGAAATCCCGCGACCTATCGGGGAAATCAGTGTATTTGGTGTGAGGGTGGAATCTTACAGTTTTATAAATCCTCTTGGGTGGGCTCCGATGCGTTAGGAAAAATGATGAGCATAGGGGACTACGAAACAGGTCTGTACAATGCTGTCAGATATGACGAAGCAGGGCGCATTATTAGACATGCCAAGGACGACGGACATCCGTCGATGCGATTCACATACGATCATACGGGCGTTCTCGGCTGTAAGGTTGGCGACAGCTACTATCTCTACCGCAAGGATGTACAGGGAAATATCATTGCCATACTTGACAGGAACGGCAACGTTGTGGTAAAATATGTATACGATGCATGGGGCAATCATAAGGTATTAGATAAGGATGGCAATGAGATCACCGATGCCACCCATATCGGACACCGCAACCCCTTCCGGTACAGAGGGTATTACTACGATACCATCATTGGATTTTACTACCTTAAGAGCCGCTTCTACGATCCCGAAACAGGCAGATTCCTCAGCCCCGACAGCGTGGAGTACCTCGACCCCGAGACCATCGGTGGGTTGAATTTGTATGCCTATTGCAATAACAATCCGGTGATGTTCTCCGACCCCGAGGGGCATATGCCGAAATTGTGGCAATGGATAGTGGCGGGTGTAGCAATAGCCGGCGCAATAACGATTTCTGTTTTAACATTGGGTACAGCAACTCCCGTTGTGGCGGGAATGCTTATTGGGGGCGCGGTGTCTGCCGGCTTTGAAATTGGATCACAAATCATATTTGATGGTGGAATTCATGACGGCGGTGCAATTTTATCCTCAGCTTTAGGAGGGATGGTTTCGGGGGCAATTGGCGCAATAAACATTGGAGGTTGGCTCGGCGCGTTTGTTATTGGCGGCGTAGGTTCTTCTATCGGTGGAGTTGTTTCGGGATCGGTAACTGATTTTCAATCTTTTACTAATGCCTTTGAAATAGGGGCATTTTCCGGTTTGATTGCATATGGAATTAGTTACAAAATTCTCGATGCGAAAACAAACAAAATTTTTAATCAAAGCAGAAAATCCAAATCTTTAAGTGTTCAAAAATTGCAAAGCCATCCGCTGAACATGGGTGCAGAAGCACTAAAAGGAAAATTCAGAAACAGTTTTAAGGAGATTACTCGGAAAGAAATTGCAGACTTGATTACAAGGTCCGATTCTTGGATTCGATGGGGCGTCTATTCTTCTTTGGTTGCTAGTTCTTTATCCGGGTGGTATTAATATGAAAAAAGAATGCAAAGTGCTTCGTGCTCAGCCAATGGGTAGCATGCTTCATGGGGTGTATTTGTTGGCTTTATCTGCGTTTTTGCTGTTGCTTCCTTTTCTTTTGGATTGGGAAGCAGGTGCTGTTGAATATAGAGTTTTGTTCTATATTTTTATTTCGTTTTTGATCGGCTATGGTATAGTTGTATCTTTTTCAGCGATGCAGTACGTAACGATGACAGACACAAAAATTGTAATAAAAGGGTTGTTAATGAAGCCCGTTGCATTGGAATGGGATGCGGTGAAAACAGTAACCAAAGAAACATTATTGACATACCACCGGCCAAGCGGTCCAGTTTATCTTGAATATATTGTTATCAGGACTGACGAAACTGTAAAAACGATCATCCCCCAAAAACAGACGGCACGGTGCTGTCAGATTTTTGCATCAAAGAAAAATGTGGATGTTATGCTTGCCTACATAAAAAAGCATAATCACATTTGCTCGTTTGGCTAAAAACGAAAAGTATTCGAAATTTAAAGAGTGCGGCAACTTGCTCGCAAAGAACGAGCAGGTTGCCGCACTTGGTTTAGCGATCTCCTACAAGGAAATGTTCGCGCCATTCTTGACACGAATGGCAATGTTGTGGTAAAATAAGTTTTCAACACAGAAGAATAAAAAGGAGAAAGAGAAAATGAGGAAAGCTGCTATTCGATTTGTTTCAACATTGTTGATTTTTATTATGTTTTTTTGACCGTGGGATGCGCTCCGATTTTGAGAAAACAAATGCGAGAGTATTTTTCCAAAAAATCGGTGTATATTCTTGTTCAAGGGGAAGTAACGAGGATTGAAGACGATAATCGTGTTCTTGTTTTGCTACGAGATGAAAATGCGCCCTTGGATTGGAATGGACGTACAGTTCGCTTTTTGGTACATGCAGATGGTAGCGCAGATGACTTGCTGAGCGTAGGTGATATGATTTCCTTCCACACGGATGATTTCATATTTTATTCGGGATATAATTATCCGATCGTTTCCATTGAAAAGGATGGAGAGACGTATTTATCTCTTGAAGAAGGAAAAGAAAATCTTTTTGAGTTTATAGAAACGGTAGATTTAAGTATCTTTTAGTAAGTAAGCTTTCTTTCTCAACGAAGTCCCACCCGACGATTTGCGTCGAGTGGGACTTTTTTGCTACGGCAAAACATCCGCGCCATACTTGACATGAACAGCAATATTGTGGTACAATACAAGTATGATGCCTTGGCTGATATCACGCTTTATGTAATGACGAGAAAAGGAGAAAAACCGTGCGAGTTCAATTTGTAAAAAATTTATATCAAACGATAAGCTTTGGTTTTTCTGCTTGCCTTTTATCAGCTATTGTGTTATGGGGATTTGCGGAAAGTCAAAAGTATGAGGGCGGATATGGAAGGGCGCTTCTTTGGATAGGAATTGGTATTACCCTTTTGTATTTTTTGATAGGATTTTATTGGATTTTTCAGGTGGTACGGATAGATGAAAAGGGCGTTCGCGTTTTGCTTTTTGGCAGAACAGTAAGATTTGTTCCTTGGGAAAAAATTTATTCCGTTCGTCGCGATAGCGTGATGAAAAATCCTGCTGTCGTTATCAAGATCTTGGAAGAAAAAGATTTGAATTTGGACGATAGGCGCGACATTCGAAAAGCAATTGGCGCATATTTTAAACGACGTATCTTTGCTGATATGGGGGAATGCGCTAAAATAATAGAGTATGCGGATGCAGATACACGCATCGAAAAATACGAGGATCCGAAGAAGGATGCCATGTGGAATGGGACTGACTACAAAAGCTTTTTTGGTGTTCACTACAGATCTCGTAACCTTTCGTTTCAACTCTTTGCCTATGAGTTTGAGGATGCCGCTACAGCGCGGTTGTATTATAAAGGCAAAGAAGGAAACGCGCGTGAAGCGGAAAACGAGACGTCCTATTTTATCAATGCGGCTTGCGGCGATCAATTCCGTGCTTCAGTCTTTTACGGAGAAAAGGGCTTTACCGTATACACCTATGTGGAGCAGGAAAGGGGGGTTATGCAACTTTTGTATTCTCATTTTTCTGTTTCTGCTATGCCGTCCCAAGACAAAAATCTCTAACAAAACAGGCATAATATATTTTAACAACCGCCCGATAGAATTTCTGTCGGGCGGTTTTCGTGTATGATGAGCATGCCAATGCTCTCTTTTTTCCGCCCGAAGAGATGACGGTGCTCTACACGGCAGAATACGAGACAGACGGCAGGCCGAGATGCGTAAAGGATGCCGCGGGGGACACCGTGCAAAGCTTTGCGTACGACGAAAGAAAACGGCTCGTTTCCACTCTTGACGGCGCGGAGCAGTACGGGTATGACACGAGCGACAGGCTTGTTTCTCGTACAGTCACCGCAGGGGACGACACCCAAGCCTACACCTACACCTACACCTACACCTACGACACCGAGCAGACGGTGTACTACGAAAAGAACGAAGAGGGTAAGGTAGAATAAAAATAAAAATCCGATTTTCGTAAGAAAATCGGATTTTTGTTTTGGAACATCATGGTGTTGGTTGGTTGTTGAAAGGATAGGATTGTTTTTTGTAAACAATAGTTTGCATTTTATTGCACCGAGGCGGGGGCGTTGGCTTCCTTTTTCTCGCCGGAGGCCTTGGAGCGGCTGCGGCGGCGCTTGCGATGGTGGGCACGGCGGTTTTCCGCCTCGGCGGCTAACTTTTCTCTGTATTTCGCCAGCTTCTCCTCGTCCGCGCGATAGAGCAGCACCACAGCGCGCAGGGTCTCGTTGATGTTGCGCTTGAGAGAGACGCCGAGCATCATATCGCCGTCCTTCTCGCAGGTGTAGAGGGTGAGGTATCTCTGTCCCTTGGAGTGCAGGGTAGGCTCCTTCAGCACAAGCGGCTCGCCGCAAAGAGGGCAAATGGGCTCCTTGATGGCGGGGTGAGCGAGTGCCTTTTCCACGGTGGGGAAGCCTGTCTCTCCGGAATCGGCATCACCGAGGATGGATTCAAAGAGATATTCGCTTGCCTTTTCGCTTGCCGCCTTGATGCCCTCGGCAATGTTGAGACGCTGTGCCACCTGGGCGGTGAAATAGGCGTCGTTCAGCGCGTCGTGGGCGGGGAGGTTCATCTCGATGCCGAAATACTCCATGGCGTACTCAAGGGAGCGTTGCTTTTTAAGGCCGTCGGTCTCGCGGTTGAACATGGGCTGCATGTCATAGTAGCGGGAGAGAAAATCAAAGGTCAGCTTGTTGGCGCGCAGGTTGTCGAACAGCATGGGCATATCGTCGGGGCCCCAGGTGAGAAACACCGCGTCGTCACCGCAGAAGCGGTGGAAGGAGTGCATGGCCTCCTCAAGGGAGACGCCGCGATCGAGCTGCTCCTGGTCGATGCCCGTCAGGCGCATGACGTGACGGTGGATCTTTTTATAGAATTTAGGCTTGACGGTGACGCGGAAGCTGCCGGCCAGCTCAAGGGACTCATTCAGCTTCACTGCGCCGATCTGAATGACTTCGCCGCGCAGACGGATGGAGAGGGCCTTTTGGGTGGCCACCGCCTTTTCGTGATAGGTCTGATTCCATTCAAGGTCGATTACAATATAGTGCATAGACGCTTCGCTTTCTTTTTTCACAATACCTTATCATTGTACCATAAAGCCTGCGGCTTGTCAACAGCCTTGCGGCTTTTTTTATCCGTTTTTATCCGTTGGCCCAAAATCTTGTCCCGCGCCGTTCTTTTTTGCCCCCTCGGTACATAGGATAGAGTAGGACAGGCAGAAAAAAGGTGTCCCACACGGAGACACCCCTTCTTTAAAAGATCTGCTTCATCTCCGCGACACATCTGCCGCAAAGTCTTTTGCCCTTGTACTCCACCAGGGAAGCGTCGCTTCCGCAGAAAAGGCAGGCGGGCTGGAACTTGCGCAGGATGATGCGGTCGTTTTCGGTGAAAAATTCGATCTCGTCGCCACTGTTGATGTCCATCTTGCGGCGCATCTCCTTCGGGAGGACCAAGCGGCCCATCTCGTCAATTACTCTTACGATTCCGGTATCCTTCATAAGGTTGTCCTTTCTTGAACAAGGTTCAAAGTCAGTAATGCCCTCTTGGGCGTGCTTAAACATTGTAGCACAAAAAAACCGTCATGTCAAGAAGAAAATAAGAAAAAATTGTCAAGTTTTGGCAAATAGAGGGAAAATGCTACCAACCATCCTAACTCAAATTCTTCCTCCCGCGCTAAAGGAGGAGATACGGCGGTGTATGCTCTGCCGTGCGGATACCCTGGCCGAGGTGAGAGTCAGGCGGGGCAGACGGGCGTCGTTGTCCCTGTTTTTCGCGGGGAGGATGTCAAATCTTACCTTGTCATATATTGCCTCCGATACAGAGGCGCAAGCCATTCTCGGACGTGCCTGCGGCGGCTCGGTCTATGCCTTTGAGGAAAGCATCAAGGAAGGGTATATCAGTCTGCCCGAGGGCATCCGCTTGGGTGTCTGTGGACGCGCGGTGGTAAGGGAGGGAGAGATCCGCACCCTGTCTGCGGTGGACAGCCTCGTGTTTCGCATCCCGCGTAAAATGGGGCGGGGAAGCGACGCGCTTTCCTCCTATTTCGCTTCGCACGAGGAGGGGATATTGCTGTTTTCTCCTCCCGGCGGAGGAAAGACCACCGCCCTTCGCAGGCTCGTTGAGCAGGTCTCAAAGCAGAAAAGAGTGGCGGTGGTGGACACCAGAGGCGAGCTGGGAGAATTTTCCGAAAAAGCCCTGGTGGACGTTCTTTCGGGCTACCCCAAGGCAAGGGGGGCGGAGATCGCGGTGCGCACCCTCTCCCCCGAGGTGCTGGTCCTTGACGAGATCGGTGCCGCCGAGGCGGAGGCACTGCTGTCGCTCAGCTCTCTTGGGGTGCGGGTGGTGGCCTCCATTCACGCCCGCGAGGCGGCGGAGGCGGTGGCAAAGGAAAGGATCCGCGCCCTGTTTGCTTGCCGTCTGTTTTCCTGTCTGTGGGACGTGATCGGAGACTGTCCCGTGGAATGGGAGAAGCCGCCCTTTCTTTCACGGAGGGAAACGGGATGACGGCGGTGGGGCTGGCTTTATGGATCGGCGCGTTGCTTTTGGCACTGTTCTATCTCGGCGGACAGGAGAAAGGACGGGTGGAGGAGGCGGAGGGGCTGGTGCTTTTGCTTCGCCATATTCGCGCCTCGGTGCAGACCTACGCTCTGCCCAAGGATAAGATCTATGAGACCTTCTCTCATAAGGCTCTTGAAAAATGCGGGTTTCTCCCTCTTCTCAAAGGGGAGGGGCTGACCGTGGCGTTGGAGAAGGGCGGGCTTTCCTTGAAGGAGGAGGCCCTTCACCCCCTCTCCGTCTTCGCGGCGGGTGAGGGAGGACGGCTGACCGAGGAGGAGCTGTCTGCCTGTGGGCTTGCCCTTGACGGTATGGAGCAGATGCTGGCGGAGCTGAAGGGAAAGCTGCCCGAAAGACTGCGTCTCCTTCGGACCTTGGTGTTAAGTGGCGGTATGATGGTGGCTGTTCTATTGCTTTGATGTAAAGGAAGGTTTACAAAATGGATGTTTCTCTCATCTTGCGTGTGGCGGGCGTGGGAATATTGGTCACCGTGACCTGTCAGATATTATCCAAGGCGGGAAGGGACGAGCAGGCACTTCTCGTGACGCTGACGGGAATGGTGCTGGTGCTGCTCATGCTGGTGGGACAGATCGGAGAGCTGGTAGATGCGGTACGAACGGTGTTCTCATTATGACGACGGGGCAAACGGTGGGGGTGGCTCTGCTTTTGGCCATCGTGGGCTTGGTCTTGCGGGAAAGCAAAAGCAATCTTTCCCCCGTCCTACTTTTGCTCGGCGGCATCGGACTCGTGACGGCGGTCTTGCCTCGCCTATCCGCTTTTTCCTCTCTCTTTTCTCTTTTGTCCGACGTGGGGCTGGAGGAGGTGACGGAAACGGTGGCAAAGGTGCTTTCCGTGGGCTTCATCACCGCCTTTGGCGCGGATGCCTGTGCCGAGCTGGGCGCGCCCGCCCTGGCAAGCAAGCTGGAGCTGTGCGGCAGGATCGAGATATTGGTCCTCGCCCTGCCCGCCTTGACCGCCCTCCTCGGCGGCGTTTCGTCTCTTTTGTCCTCTTAGGGGGATCGCTTCTTATGTTTCTGCTTTTTCTTTTGTCGATCCCCACGGCGGCGGAAACGGCGGAAAAGGTGGAAACGGCGGAAACGGCGGAAACGGCGGAGATCGACTCCTTCCTCACCGATCTGCGAGAGACCTTGCCCGACGCCGCCCTGCCGCACCTGCCGAGCGACCCCACCGACACCGAGGGACTCAGAGAGGCGGTGGGCTTTCGCTATCTGCTTTCTATGGGGATCGAGGCGGCAAAAAACGGCTTTTCTATGGAAAAGGGTGGGCTTGCACGCTTGCTTGGGCTGACCCTTTTGTTTTCCGCCGCGTCGGCGGTGGGAAAGGGACGGGCTACCTCCCTTTTTATTCAGTTGGCCGCCACGCTCTCTCTTTACACGCTCCTCGTCGGGTGCGGCGAGCGGGTGACCGCCTTTTTCTCCGACCTTTCCGCTTTTTCCTCGGTACTGTCTCCTCTGTATACCGCCGCCTTGGCGAGCGGGGGTGCTGTGACGGGTGCGGCGACCGCCGCAGGGGCGTTTACAGGCTTCATCACGGTCCTTGACGTGATGGCAACGGGGCTTCTTCGGCCGCTCTTACAGGTGCTTTTCGCTTTGACGCTACTGTCTGCCTTGGGAAACGGCGGGGCGGTGGGGGAGCTTTCCTCACGCCTTTCGGGGGTCTATATTTTCCTTCTTTCCTTGCTGGGGGTGCTTCTCACCGCCGCCTTGGCCTTTGAGGACTCTTTGGCCGTGGCGGCGGATTCCATGGCAGTCAGAACGGCCAAGTTTGCCATTGGCAATGCCATACCCTTGGTGGGTGGGACGGTGTCCTCCTTGCTTGGCAGCCTGCAAGCCTCCTTGGGGTTGATCAAAAGCAGCATGGGTGCCGCCGCCTTGGTCTCGCTTCTCGCCATGCTTTTGCCCTTGCTCTGTGAGCTGATCCTTTGGCGCACCGCCCTTTCCCTGTGCGAGGGCGTGGCGGGCGTGCTGGGTGCGCCCGCTTTGGGTGGGGTGCTTGGCCGCTTCCGCCGCCTTTACGACCTGATGCTGGCGGGATGCGCCATCGTGTCGCTTTTGTTTTTGCTGACGGTGGGCATGGTGTCCCGTGGCGTCTCTCTTTGAAAGGAGGTCGGGATGGAATATTTGAAGACTGCAGTTTCGGCCGCCGCTCTTTACGCCGTGGCGGCGGGGCTGGCACCGGAAAGAGAGGGAGTAAAAAAGGCCTGCACCTTGGCGTGTTCTCTCCTTCTGCTCCTTGCGCTCCTGCCGAAGGGAGGGTTGCCCTCTCTGTCCTTTCCTTCCTTACTGCCCGAGGAGGAGGTCTCCGAGGAGGCCTATGCCGAAAGGGTGAAGGAGCTGACGGAAAAAAGCATTGAGGAGGAGCTTTGCCGCCGCTTTTCCGTGGGGGAGGGGCGGCTCTCCGTGGACTCGGATCTCTCCTACGCGGAGGGCAAGGTGACTGTCACCCGTCTGACGGTGACTCTGTCGGGCACGGGAGTGCTTGCGGACGTTCCCGCGCTGATCAAGCACGTGAAGGAGAATTACGGTATGAAATGCGAGGTGATCACGGGTGGAGCTTAAAAAGCTTTTGGCCTCCGCCAAGGACAAAAGGCTGATGATCTTCGTTGGCGTCTTGGGTATTTTGCTTTTGCTTTTGGGGCAGATGGGCGGTGGGGCGGAGCGACAGGATAGCGGCTTGCCCGACGCGGAGAGCTACAAGGCGGCCTTGGAGGCGGAGCTGACCTCCCTTTGCGAGGAGGTGGCGGGGGTAGGGAAGGCAAGGGTGCTTGTGACCCTGTCGGGCACGGAGATGGCGGTCTATGAGAAAAACGAGACGGCGTCGGGACAAACGCTGGCCACCACAGGCGGCGGCGCGCTTCTTTTGTACTACGAGCTTCCCCGCGTGATGGGCGTGGCGGTGGTGTGTGACGGCGGCGACAGTCAAAGGGTGAAAAGGGAGCTGACCAGCCTGCTTTGCGCCTCCTTGGACGTGGAGAGCCACCGCGTTTGCGTGACCGCCGCAAAGTGAAAAAATCTGTTCTAAACGAAAAGGGCATCACATATGATGCAGTGTCAAACAAATTTTGGGAGGATAACATTATGGCAAAATTCAAGATCAAGGGAGAGGGTGGGCTTCTCTCCAAGCTGGGACGCAGAAATTTGATCATCATCTGCGCGGTGCTGCTTATCGGTGCCGCCGTTACCCTGAACTACGTCTTCTTCTACGGTGACGACGGCAAGGTGGACTACGGTGAAGGCAATATGGACGACGCGAACGGGGCGCTCAACGAGACCCCCGATGCCACCGATACCTATTTCGCCTCCGCTTCTCTGTCCCGCGAGCAGGCAAGAGACGAAGCTCTGGCCGTTTTGCAGACCATCGTGTCGGGTGAGGAGACGGGTGAGGATGCCAAGGCGCAGGCCTTAGCCGATATTTCCCGCATCGCCTCCGAGATCGAAAAGGAGGCAAGCATCGAGGCCTTGGTCATCGCCAAGGGGTTTGAAGACTGCATTGCCGTCTTGAACGGGAACAGCGCAAGCATCGTAGTCAAGCACGAGGGCGAGGTGGTAGGCAGTCAGGTGGCGCAGATCAGCGAGATCGTCTACGAGCAGGCGGGCATCCTGCCTTCGAACGTCAAAATCGTTTGTAAATAATAGTTTACATTTAGGCTGTGTCGTGAAAAACGGCACAGCCTTGCTCCGTTTTTAGCCTCTCCTTGACGGTGTTTTCGGAAAAAAGGGGCGAAAAACAGGAAAAACCCAAGGATTTTACCTACATTTTATTGACAATCCGTCAAAGTTGTGCTACAATAAATCCAAATTCAAAAAGATTGATGAGGTATCGACATGGAAAAATTGAAGGTTGGTATTATCGGCGCCACCGGTATGGTGGGTCAGCGCTTTATTACCCTGCTTGAAAATCACCCGTATTTTGAGATCACCGCTCTCGTGGCGTCTCCCAGAAGCGCGGGAAAGACTTATACCGAGGCGGTGGGCGAGAGATGGAAGCTCTCTTCTCCCATGCCCGAGCTTGTAAAAAACATGACCGTCATCTCCTCCGAGGAGATCGACAAGGTGGCAAGCCTTGTGGACTTCGTTTTCTGTGCCGTGGATATGAAGAAGCCCGACATCGTGGCTCTTGAGGAGGCGTATGCCAAGGCGGAGATCCCCGTGGTCTCCAACAACTCCGCCAACCGTTGGACACCCGACGTTCCCATGGTGATCCCCGAGATCAACGACGGCCATCTGGCTGTCATCGAGGCCCAGAGAAAGCGTCTCGGCACCAAGCGCGGCTTTATCGCCGTGAAGCCCAACTGCTCCATTCAAAGCTACGTGCCCATGCTCACCCCCCTGCTCAAGTTCCGTCCCACCGTGGTGGTGGCTACCACCTATCAGGCCATCAGTGGCGCGGGTAAGACCTTCCGCGAGTGGCCCGAGATGATCGACAACGTGATCCCCTACATCGGCGGTGAGGAGGAAAAGAGCGAGAAGGAGCCCCTGCGCGTTTGGGGCGAGGTCAAGGACGGCGAGATCGTTCCCGCTACCTGGCCTACCATCACCCCTCAGTGCTTTCGCGTGCCCGTGTCCGACGGTCACACCGCCGCCGTGTTCGTCAGCTTTGAGAAGAAGCCCACCAAGGAGGAGATCCTTGAGGCCTGGCGTACCTTCCGCGGTAAGCCCCAGGAGCTGGGTCTGCCCTCCGCGCCCGGGCAGTTCATCACCTACTTCGAGGAGGACAACCGACCCCAGGCGAAGCTGGACCGCGATCTGTACGGCGGTATGGGCGTCAGCGTAGGACGCTTGCGTGAGGATACGGTGTACGACTACAAGTTCGTCGGCCTCTCCCACAACACCCTGCGCGGTGCCGCAGGCGGTGCGGTGCTGATCGCCGAGCTGCTTGCCAAGGAAGGCTATATCACGAAGAAATAACGCAAGCCGAAGCGCATCACTTGATCCGCGTTTCACGCTTGCCAAGAAAAAAACAAAGAAGCCGACCCGTGGGTCGGCTTCTTTGCCTTTTTCCGAGCAATGGCAAGGCACTTACGTAAATATGGGAGGCAATTTATATAAATGGAAAGAAGAAGGCTAAGATGAGCAGCCTTTTTTCTTTTTGCCAGTGCGCTCGCTCTTCTCCTATGCTCCTTTCGATCTCCAGCTTGACGTATCGCAATTCTGTGCGAAAGCGTATCAAACGGGAAACGAAAAGAGCGGTGACGGGCAGAAGAAAAACACAGAGAAAAAGAATAGAAAGAGAGGGGTTGGAAAGCATAAAACAAAGCGTAAAGCGAGCCTTTGCTGCTTTTGGTCTAAGGACGGCGGATCTTCTTTGCGGACACGGGCGGCTTCTTTCGCGCTGTGGGCTTCCGCGGCTTGCTTATGCCAAGCTTTTCCACGCAGGCAGGGCAGATCTGTCTACCCTCCGGCACGGGTGCGCCGCAAGCGACGCAGAGGTCGGGAAGAACCATTTTCGTCTCCTTTTTACTGTCATTTCCACAGTTATCGTTCATATATCCCAAAACGGGATATTTAGATTATACCGAAATGGTATAATTCTGTCAAGGGGTTTTCTCTAAAGTTTACAATTTGCGGAAAAATCTTGAAACAGAAGGAGAAAAAATGAATTTCAGGCTGAAGGAGCTCAGAAAAAAGAGGCGTATCTCTCAGTTAAAGCTGGCGCTTGACTTGAATATGAATCAAAACACCATCAGCCGTTATGAAAACTTGGAAAGAGAGGCGGATTATGAGACTCTCATCCGCTTTTCCGATTATTTCGGTGTCTCCTTGGATTATCTTTTGGGAAGAAGCGACACGCCGTAAGTGTTTGCCCCGGCTATATCACGAAGAAGTAAACGCAAAGAGAGGCTGAACGCAGTTCGGCCTCTCTTTTTTATATTGAAAAGTGCGAGAATAAAAAAATCCGACAAAAATCGGATCTTCGGGTCTTCTTTTCAAAGGTTTTTCCTTTAAAACCTCTTTGTTTTTTCTCACAACAACAACAGTATATCATATTTTTTTGCGTTTGTAAAGATGTAAATTGGCAAAATGCACAATTTCTGCGTTTTGAACAAAAAATAATTGTTATATTTTTACAAATTGCCAATTGAAAAATGAGAAAAAGTATGCTATACTTAAACCAGAAAAGGAGGACAGTCCAATGGGTCATTAAGAAAATAACGCGAGACCTTCGGCCGAACGGGCGGAAAACACGACGGTGATACGTAAGAGATAAATCGGCGGATAAAAGTGTTCGGGCAAGGGTCGAGCGACAGGGTCGCCTTTTTGCGGACAGCATGAAAAACGAAGGGTGTTCTTCTTAAAGAACGGAAAAATGAGTGTTTTGAAGGTGCGAGATGAGCAAAAGGGTAGAAAAGGAAAGTGAGGATTAGGAACGATGATAGAGCCTAAGACAGAACAGAAATAGCCCCTCGGTTGCGTAAAGAAGCAAACGAGGGGCTGTTTCTTTTTGCTTTGGCGACCGCTTCCTCTTCTTCCATATATTGAGGGTTGCGCTTCCTTCTGCCTTTATGGTACAATATTTCCGTAAGGCGAGAGGTACAGGCATGGGCTTCCTCGGTGTGGGAGGCCTTTTTCTTTTCTCTCGGACGTACCGCTTGACCGTCCTCGCGGACGGCCAAACGAAAAAAACAACAGAAAGGAGTGAAATCATGCGATCGATCAAACAAAGAGGGTGTGCTTTCCTTGCGCTTCTCCTCTTGATGTGTGGGCTCTTGACCGCTCCCGCCGCGGCGGAAACGGTATCAAGGACACCCGTTCAGGTGAGAGACATCACCGTTTCCCATTATGACCGTATTCCCATTTATACGGCAGAGGGGGAGAGACTGAAGGTGGATGGCAGGCTGGTGGAATCCACCACCTATCTGCCGCTCCGTGCCTTCCTCGACGCGTATATGCCAAAGGCTTCGCTTACATATAACGCGAAAACGAGAACGGCCACGCTGTCCTCGGGCAGCTTGACGCTATCGGCCACCGATGGCTCTCATATTCTCTATGCCAACGGCAGATGCCTTTACAGCAATACCCCCATCAAGATCCTGTCGGACGGCAGTATGTACGTGCCCATCCGTGCCCTGGCGAAGACCTTGTCGCTTTCGGTCTATTGGAGCGAGAAGTGGCGCAGTGTGACCCTGACGGGCGCGGCAGATCCCTTGGAGAGCGGCGACAGCTACTACGACGAGGAGGACCTGCATTGGCTCTCGCGCATCATTTCGGCCGAGGCACAGGGCGAGCCCTTTATCGGACAGGTGGCGGTGGGCAACGTGGTGTTGAACCGCCGCGCTCATGCCGCATATCCCGATACCGTCAAGGCTGTGGTGTTCGATAAGCAGAGCGGCGTGTATCAGTTCTCCCCCGTGAAGGACGGGAGCATTTGGTATTCCCCCTACTACGTGTCGGTCACGGCGGCCAAGGTCTGCCTTGAGGGCACCACGGTGTCGGAGGATATTCTTTTCTTCTACGCCCCTTCTATGGTGTACAGCTCTTGGATCGAGGGACACAGACCCTACGCCTTTACCATTGCGGGACATAAATTTTTCCGATGACCCACGAAGCCGAGCCGCGCGATAAGCGGGGCTCGGCTTTCTGTTTGTTAAAAGTGTTCAAAATTTACAAATAAAATTCCGACCTCCTATTGAAATTGCCCAAACGCTATGATATAATCAAGTTGCAAGAAGATTATCTTGCGAAAGGGACGCATTCACAAACGGGGAGGGGAAGACTATGGTAGGGAGATCGATAGATATGGATCATATCGCCGCGTTGATGGAAGAGATAGAGGGGCGTAAGCCTCACGGAAACGCCGCCGCGACCTACAAGGACGTGCCTGCCCTTTTGAAGATAGAGGAGATCCTTGCGGGATACCTTCTGTCCGGAGAAAGAAGTAAGGAAAAGCTGGAAAACGCCGTCGCGGTCTTTCGCTATCTTGCGAATACTTATGAATATATGTGGCGTATTGCCCGCGCCGTGGAGTATTACGGGTGTCTTATGGAAGCGGAGGCGGGGCTGTTTCGTTCCTTTGGCGTGAGAGACGAGGAAGCGAGGGATGACTACTACGCCGCTCTGCGAGCGAGAAACTATTATAAAAAGGACGATTGTGCAGACCTGACCGCGTTTGGCGCGGTGCTTTTTGAGGAAGCGGAGCGGGCAAGGATCGAGGAGGAGATATTTGAGAGATACCGTCCCTTGAAGCACGACCCCGTGGAGCTGACGGAGGAGTACCTTTCGGTCATCGACGAGGTGGAGAGGGAGATGGACACGAAGGAGGTAAAGGTGCTTCACCATTTCAGTCAGGCGGAGATCAAAAAGAAGCTGCTCCGCGCTCGCGGCGTCACCTGGCGAAGCGTGAGGGAGCTGAACCCGGGCGTGTATTTCGATTGACCAAAGGAAAAGCCGTCCTTGCGGACGGCACTTTATCAGGGCTTGGCGGAATCTTGGGCATCGCCCTCGGAAATGTTTTCCAGCGCGTATTCGAGGCACTGTACGACGATCTTGTTGACCGAGGTGTTGTATTTTCCCGCCAGCTTTTCAAGCTGCTCCACCATAGGTCGGGGAACACGGAAGGTCTTGTTGACGGATTCAAAGCCTTTTTCAAATTCCAGCATGGTCGTATCCTTGACTTTCGGGGCGAAAGCTTCCTTTTTCTGTATTCGCGAAGGGCACTTCACTATATCATTATTATGCACGAAAAATAAACAAAAAGAAATACTTAAAATGCAAGCAATTATTCTTGCAAATCAAATTCGTTTTGCAATAAAAAGTCGCTTGCCGAGCGACCCCAAAGAGGCGGCGACGTGGGATAATAGAGACGAAAGAGAGGGTGGATATGAGAAGATCAAAAAAAGTCAGAAGACTGGTGAAGGCGGCGAAGATGGGAAAGCTCCGCGCCATGTATCTTTTGGGGCTCCGTTACGAAGCGGGGACAGGCGTGCCGCAGGACCTTGGCGAGGCGGCGGTCTGGATGTCTGTCGCGGCGGAGGAGGGCTATGCCCCCGCCGTCCTCTGGATGCGAGACTATCTGTTTGATGACGGCGCGGACGTCCAGGCAGAGGCGTAAATTAGAAAGGGTGGATGCGGAATGAAGATGAAATGTCCTTATTGCGGCTCTCATCGGGTGGTGACGGCAGAAGGCGAGAGGGGCGACCCCTTTGACCGCCGTCCCGACAAAAGCGTTTGCCTCGATTGCGGTATGACCTTGGGCGGTGGGGTGAAGGCAGAGCCTTATGAGCCCTTTCACGGCAAGGAGATCAAAAAATGGAAATGAGCCAACGGTGAAGAACGGGCGAGACGAAAGCCGTATCAAGCCGAAAAGGCATATGAAAATAAAAATCGGGAGGAAAACGAAAATGAAAAACGGTAAGAATACGCACGGGGTGCTTATCTCTATGTCCTACGAGGGCTTTGACAGCAACGGCCGCAGCGCGTATCTCTGCCCCATTCGCGAGGGCGTCATTCCCTTTTCGGAGATGGAATGCGTGTCGGGTGGTTGGTCAGGCGGAGTGGAGGCGTTTGAGATCACCGAGGTGACGGAGGACACCTTCTCCTTCGTTGTGCCCCAAATGTTTTGTCAGAACGGCGAGCCTGCGGTCAGCACCCTGCCTATAAAAGACGGCGTTGGGGTGTATCAGCACGGAAAGCTGGAAAGGGAGAGCATCGACGGCGACAGCTTCACCTATGAGCATATCCATAAGATGGTGGTCAAGACCGCTAAACTGACTCTGCAGCTTGAGACGTACTACGGCGGCGGACGGAGCGTCTGGGCACAGGTGCCCTACGTGCCGGGCGAGCATACCGTCGTCTGTGGCTACCCGTATTCGGGCACGGACGATCCCGCCATCGGACACGTCTCCATCGGGGAGGACATGGGCATTCGCTACTTGGACGACGGGCGGGTCTACTATTTCACCGAGGAAATGGTGAAGGACTTTCTCCCCCATCGCTTTACGCGCAAGATAGGGGACGACGAGATCGTGATCAAGATGCGTCTGACCGATTTGGGGAGCAACCGGTAAAAAGAAAGATGGGGTGCTTGTGAAAAGAGGCTCCGTCCACAAGAGGGCCGCTTTTTGCGAGGCGGTACGCCACTGATGCAAAAACGAAAGAGGAGAGGAAAACGAAAATGAAAAACAGTAAGAATACCCCTAAGGTGTTTATCTCTCTGTCCTACGAGACCTTTGGCGGCTCGGGAAGCCGCGCCTACCTTTGTCCCCTGCGAGCGGGGCTGATCCCCTTTTCGGAGATGGAGTGCATCGGAAACGACGCTCTGCCTCCTAACGGAGGCTTTGAGATCACGGAGGTGACGGAGGATACCTTTACCTTCGTGGTGGATCCTGAGTTTAGCAGCAAGGGTGAGAGGGAGACGCATACCCTGCCTATAAGGGACGGTGTGGGGGTATTCCGCCGCGCGGAAAAGAGAAGGGAGAGCATTGAGGGTGACTCCTTTACCTATACGTGGGAGAAGATGCTGGTCGTAAAGACCGCAAGGCAGGTCATGCGGCTGGAGGCGATCTACGGTGACGACGGGGAGGCTTGGGCACAGGCACCCTACGTACCCGGTGAGCATAAGATCGTTTGTGACTATCCCTTCACGCTGGACGGGTCCGACGGCGGCTACGACTTTGGTCACATCACGGTGGGAGAGGATATGGGCGTTCGTTACCTGGACGGTGAGGAGACCCACTATTTCACCGAGGAAATGCAACAGAGCTTCCGTGCCTTCGTCTTTACCCGTACCGTGGGGAAGGAGCAGATCACCGTGAAGCTTCGGCTTGACACGCCGGACGATCGTTTGTAAACTGATGATTTACATAACAAAGAAAGACGAGAGGAACGCAAAGGAGAACGGTGCCGCCTTGTACGAGGAGGGCATGGCGCGCGTAGCCGCGCTTGACTTTGAAGGGGCGGTTGCGCCTTTGCGCGAAGCGGCGGAGACAGGGCACACCGAGGCCATGGCGGAGGTGGGCTATCTGCTCGCCCACGGCTTGGGCGTGGCGGCTGACGCGGAGGAGGCTCTTTCCTACCTTCGTAAAAGTGCTGACGCGGGGTGTGACTACGCCTGCTACGTTCTTTGGGAAATGCACGACGACGGCTTCTCTGCCGTTTCTGCTGTCGAAGCCAAGCAAAGATGCGAGGAGGCGGCGGCAAGAGGCTACGGGCGTGCCGTCGCCCGCCTTGCGGATGGCTTTGACACTCGCCCCGTCACCGAAATTCTGACCGAACAGGCAGATAAGGGAAGTGCCGACGCCCTTTGGTATCTGTACTTAGAATATAACGGCATGGGAGACGAGGAGATGGCCGCCCGTTATCTCTGCAAGGCACTTGACGCGGAGCAGGTAGACGCGCTTCTTTGTATGGCGGACGCCTGTGCCGAGGTTGCGAACGGAGAGCTTTACGACCCGGCGGACGCGGAGAACTACTACCGTCGTGCCGCCGCGCGGGGGAGCGAGCGTGCCTGTCTTGCCTTGGCGCGTATGGCCCTCGGCGACGACCCGTTTTCTTTCTGGGAGCAGGCTGGCTCGGATAGATCCCCCTCGGCGGAGACACGCGCGCGACACGAAAAGCAATACGCTTGGCTTTTGGCGGCGGCGAAGCTGGGGCGTGTGGACGCCATGACCAAGGTGGCCATCGCCTACCACTATGGCTATCCCTGTGAGAAGAACGGAGAAGAGGCCTTCCTTTGGGCCTCTCGCGCGGCGGATGCGGAGGACACCTACGCCGCGTATCAGGTGGGATATTTTTATGAAAACGCCGTCGGGCGCGAGAAGGATATGGACGCCGCTCTGCTGTTTTACACCAAGGCGGCGGAGGCGGGCGTTTTCGAGGCCATGCTTCGCCTTGCCGATATTTACGGAAACGGCAAGGACGGTGTGGCAAAGGACTTGGCAAAAGCAAACCGATACCGCTTCTTGTCGGGGGTCGGCAGAGATTAAAGGAGAAAAAGGATGAAGCTGAGGATCACAGACCGCTTTTGGGCGGTAGGCCATAAAACGAAAAAGGTGGGGACGGTGTACGCGCCTCTCGCCGTTGGCCCCATTGCGGGTGTAGACACGGTCAGCACCTGGCAGATCGACGAGGTGGGAGAGAATTACGTAAAGGTCTCCGTCATCCGTCACGACGGCGTATGTATCAAGAGCTTTACCGTGGAGAAGGGAAAGGGGGAGCTTTGGCGTCCCCGTTCCTTTGACGGCGGACATATTTATTCCTTGAAGCTGGTGCGCTTTTTCTGATGGAGGTAAACTATGGTTTACAATATGAAGGTTTTTGACAGGCAACCGTTGGGGTACGACCCCGAAAAGGTGCCGTCAGACGAAGCGGAACGCCTGGCGTTTGAAGCAGTAAAAAACGCGCTTTCCCAAAATCCCGGTATCATGCGCCCCGACGACGCGGCGGCGGCACTTGAAAGGGCGGCGGCAGAGGGGTATCCCCACGCGCTGTACTTTTGCGGCTGGCTCTATCAGTATCAGCCCCTGATCTTCTTGCGTACCCGGTATTACGGCGAGCGAGGCAGTGCGCTTTTGCATTACAACAAAGCGGAAAAATACTACCTGATGGCCATGCGCGCGGGGAACGAGGTCGCCCGATACGCCTTGGCGTCCCTCTATCTGTTCGGCACGGGCTACGGCGGCGGTCTTCTCGGGAAAGCCCCCCTGCGCGGTCTCATTCATATGGTGGAGGCGGCGAGAGCGGGTGTGTCACGGGCGGCGGAGGTGTTGTCTCTCCTGTTTTCGGGGGAGATCTACCGCAGTCCTGAGGAGCTGACGGCCTACCTTGCGGGCATTGAGAGCAATAAATACCGCGACAGCAGCGTGCTTCGCTATGACGCGCGCGGCGCGCTCGTCTTTGACCCCGACGCGCTGGGGGTGTTGAATCCCTCTTGCCTACGCGACGAGACCCTTGCCGCCTATTGGCGCGAAAGGGTGGACGATCCGTGGGAAGAAGAGCCGCGTGACGTGGGTGAGCGTCTGCTTGACGCTATGGCGCGGTTTTCGGCTTACGAGAAGGAATATTTTGCAAGGGTTGCCCCCCTGCTTGACGGAGAAAGAGAGGCCTTGAAGGCGCTGAGACGAAGCGACGCCGAGTTTAAGCGCAAATCGAGACTGAGGGAGGAAATGAACGGGCGCATTGCCGCCCTGCCTCACGGCTTCAGCTCCGCAGAGCAGTATCCTATTTACGACGAATACGAAGAAAAAGAAAAGAAATACCGTGAAAGAAGGGAGGCGGTGCGTATGAAGACCGCCATTGGTATCAACTTGACGCGGGCAGATGAGGGAGACGACCTTGGAGAAAGCAAGTTCTTTGGCACACCCACCCTTCCTGCGGCTTGGGTAGATGATTTTTACGACAGCGAAATGTTTCTCTGTCAAGTCAGGCTGGCGGATATTGCCGCCCTTGACACGGAAAACAGACTGCCCCACACGGGCTATCTTTACGTTTTCCTCGACCTTGACGCTTACCCCTACAGCTGTCGCGTGCGCTATTACGACGGCGAGCCCGACACCGCCGTGGACGACTTTAACCTGTCGGTGGAGGGGGCGGAGCATCTGACCGACGCCTATCTGATGACCTTCTCGGAGGTGGCGGCGGACGCCGAGGGCATCAAGCTGTTTGGCACACCCGCCGATTGGAGCTACGGGGAGGAGCCGCCAAGGCTTCTCTTGCAGTACGATCCTCTGGTGGAGGACGTGGGCTTCCTCACGGAGCTGGACGGCTTTGCTTATCTCGCCTTTGCCGACGGATCGGATAGCCTTGACGGCGTGACCTATTTTGAGGAACGGGGCTAAGCCCTGAGAAAGGATGGAATATGAAACCGCAGACCGCACTGAAATTTAAGTACAGCGTCACCGAGTCCTACACCCGCGAGGAGATCGAGGCGGTGAGGGACGCTTGGGTGAAGGAATACGAAGAGATCGCCAAGGAGTTTCCCGATAAGCGTGCTCTTTGCGAGACTCTCGCAGCCCGTGCCGCGCAGGCGGCGGCGTTGCTCGTGGACCGCGTGGTCCCCAAGGAAAACCCGCCCTTCGCTCTTAGCCACGACGAGTATTATTACGAATGGTTAGAGGAGCAAAAGGCGGAGGAGAACGCCGCCTTGGACGGCGATTTCCCACTTGGCAACGAGGAGGATATGGCTTTTGCCTCTCCCTTTTTCAGCACCCGTGAGCTTGCCCTGCTCCAGGTGGGCCTTGCCGACCGTATCGCGTGCGGCAAATTTACGGGCTATAACACCGACGTGCGGGTGAGAGAGGGCTTCGTTGCCGAAATGCAGGGCAAATATAGGGAGGCGGCGGTGGCGTACAACGCCGTTTCCACCAGCATGGCGGTAGATAAAAGACAGCACGCCTGTTACAAAAGGGTGGCAGACGGTAAGCTTATTTGTCCCGCCTGCTACGGAAGCGACCTGACGGCAATGGACGGCAAAGGAGTGAAGGGAAAGCCGAGCGGCGAGACTGTCACCCTGGAGATCAGTCCCGAGGTGTATCGCTGTAACACCTGCGGTGCCGTCTTCAAGACGGCGGAGACAGAGACCTTCCCCGACTCCTCCGCACGAAAGGGGTGAAGGAGGATATGGGAAACGCGATCAGGATCAAAATGAAAAAAGCCCCCGAGGGCTACGACCTGGGGGCGAGCAAGCTTTTCGGCACACCCACCATTCCCGCCGAGTGGGAAAAGGATTTTGATGAGGACGAGATCTTCTTTTGTCAGATCAGGCTTGCGGATATTGCCGCGCTGGACGTGGAAAACAGACTGCCTCACACGGGGTATCTTTACGTCTTTTTACACACTGAGGATGGAAAGTATCACTTGGGTGCCGACGTGCGCTACCATAGCGGTGAGCCCACCCTCGCCCTGGACGAGTTCAACGAAGCGGTGGAGGGCTACGAAAGGTACAGCGAGGCTTATTTGATGGAGTTCTCACTTGCCGAGGAGGATGAGATCTGTACCCGCCTCTTTGGCGTCCCCAGTGATTGGAATTACGCGGACGAGCCGCCAAAGCTCCTCCTTCAGTACGATCCTCTGGACAACGATACGGATTTTCTCGACGATCTCGACGGCTTCGTGTATCTCTTCTTCGGTGAGGATGAAAAGGATCTTGGCAAAATTACGCTGATGGAGGAATATACGTAAAGCGTGGTGCCCGAGGCGAATGCGTAATACGAATAAAAATTGAGCTTTATTGCAGACGCGCCTTTGAGGGCGGAAGGGCGTATTCGGATACGGGTGAGGACGTTTGTTTGTGTCACAGCATCACCTATTGGATCGAAAAGCACCATCCCGAATGGCAGGAAATGGAGGAGGGCTTTCGTTCCAACGGCGGATACTATTTGTGTCCCACGGGTCGCTATATGATGAACGCGTTTCGCGGCATCGGTAAAAAAGCGGCAATGGAGGAACGCCGTAAAAGCAAGAAAACGCATATAGAAGGATGAAGCCTTAAAATTTTGTCCTACATTGGTTTTATAAATTCATATGATTTTTCTTAAAGGTGATTTGAGGTCGTACATCAAAAATTTATTTGCAAAAATAGAAATCATGAAATTTATGACACGCATCTCACTCTTTAAAACGCAAAAAACTTATAAATCGAGGCTTTAAAATAAAAAACAAGCACCGCTTTTACGGTACGGCTTCGTATCATAATTGCGGTGCTTATTTGGTCGAAGTGGCGAGGGCGTTGGCAAGGCCAAAAACGTTCTCACCCTGCGCCTGGCAAGCGAGCTTGCCGATCTTCGGGTGGAACATGCGCACTCGCTTCCGCTTCGCGGAACGAGTTCGAAATGACGAGACTCAGGAACTCGGCTTTGCGCTGAGTGAGGTGAGAAAAGGAGCTTGCGGGAGCGCAAAGCCCGGCTCATTGCCAAAGGCAATGAGAGAGCTCATCGTCACGAACTATGGATGTTACTGTAATGTGGCGATCATACTCCTTGCGAGCTACGCCGCTTGCGCGGCGGTACTTCGTACTGTGCTTCGGCTTCGCCGAAGCGCTCGCGGAGCAATCTGCGCCATTCGTGCTGGTGAGCGAGCTCCCCGACACGAATTGGCTTGATTATCGAACTCTGCGAGTTCTTCCTCGCGCCGACCAAATAAAAAAGGGCACCATTACGTGCCCTTTTTATTTGGTCGAAGTGGCGAGGGCGTTGGCAAGGCCAAAAATGTTCTCACCCTGCGCCTGGCAAGCGAGCTTGCCGATCTTCGGGTGGAACG
>JAZRGD010000112.1:0-19889 GCA_045644045.1 Eubacteriales bacterium | reverse complement strand
CAAAAATGTTCTCACCCTGCGCCTGGCAAGCGAGCTTGCCGATCTTCGGGTGGAACGTGCGCACTCGCTTCCGCTTCGCGGAACGGGTTCGAGTCGGAACGCCACGGACAAAAATAAAAAGACCCGAATGGGTCTTTTTATTTTTGGTCGAAGTGGCGAGACTCGAACTCGCGGCCTCCAGTACCCGAAACTGGCGCGCTACCAGCTGCGCTACACCTCGATGACCAATAGGCATTATAACATATCGGAGGGAAAAAGTCAAGATATAATACGATTTTTAGGGTGTAGAAAAAATTCCGTTTGGATTTTTCCGAAGGAAATGAAAATAGTAATAGTCATTTAAGAGGATATGCGTATCAGAAGCGGAAGGTGAAAAAGGAGCCGCCGAAAGGCGGCTCTAAAGTGGGCGAAAAGAAATTTCTCACGTTCGCGCAAGCGAACATTTCACATTTGCGTAGCAAATATTTCACCGCGAAGCGATTTCACTTGCCCAAAAGGGCAAATTTCATTGCGGACCTGCTTTGTAGCAGGTGCGCTTTATACGCCGGAGTAAGCGGAGAAGCCGCCGTCTACGGGGAGAACTACGCCGGTGATAAAGCCTGCGGCCTTATCGGACAGAAGGAAGAGCATACTGCCCAGCAGCTCCTCGGACTCACCGAAGCGATTCATGGGCGTGCCGCGCAAGATCTTACCCGTACGGGCAGTGGGCTGACCGTCGGCGGTGAAGAGCAGGGCGCGGTTCTGGTTGGTGACGAAGAAGCCGGGGGCGATGGCGTTGACGCGGATGCCTGCGGGGGCAAAATGAACGGCAAGCCATTCGGTGAAGTTGGAGACGGCCGCCTTGGCCGCGCTGTAAGCGGGGATCTTAGTCAGGGGGCGGAAGGCATTCATCGAGGAGATGTTGAGGATACAGCCCTTGCCTGCCAAGGCCATATCCTTAGCAAATACCTGGGTGGTGAGGAAGGCGGCGGTCACGTTCAGGTCGAACACGAAGCGAATGCCCTCGGGCTTCAAATCAAAGAAGTCCACCGTGTCGGGGTCGGCCAAGGTATCGGCATCAAAATACTCGTTTGCGGTGGTGGCTCTGGGGTTGTTGCCGCCTGCGCCGTTGATGAGAATATCGCATTTGCCAAAGGCCTTGTCTACCTCGGCCTTGGCGGCCTCAAGGCTGTCCTTGGACAGACAGTCGGTCTTGATGGCGATGGCCTTGCCGCCTGCGGCACGGATGTCGGCCGCTACCTGCTCGGCGGCATCCAGGTTGATGTCAAGCAGAGCGACGGAAGCACCGCTCTCGGCGAGAGCGCGAGAGAAATCGGAGCAGAGAATACCACCTGCTCCCGTGATGACGGCAACCTTGCCGGAGAAGTCTACTTGTAAGGGAAGATTCATTTTACTTTCCTCCATTTGTAAAGTTTTGTTTGCGAAAATGCGTTAAAGAGTGACTGCTTCGCCCTGAGAACGATAAGCCGCCAAAAGAACGGACAGGGAGAGAGCACCGCTATCCAGCGTAACGGGGACGGGAAGGTCCTCGGTCACGGTGTGATAGAAGTTGGAGATCAGTCCCTTGTGCCCCTTGCCCCAATAGTCCTTGCCCACGGTTTCGGTGGTGTCCTCGGTAAGCGGAACGAGCTCCCCGTTGTCGTACACCTTGCCGCCGATCATCGCGACGGTGTGGGAGGGGAATTGCAGCTCCAAAATGATGGAGGCATTTGCGACGTAGGAGGTGGTGGCGTAGAAATTGCCCACGCCCTTCTCAAAGCGCAAGAAGATCTCGCAGGTATCCTCTACCTCGATGATTCCTTTTAAGTGGTGATTTGCGGTGGTGGCGGACAGGGAGAGAGGCTTGCCCATGTAACGGAGCATCAGATCTAAGGTGTGGATGGCTTGATTGATCATTACGCCGCCGCCCTCGGTGGCGTAAGCACCGCGCCAGCCGCTTTCGGTATAATACGCCTCGCCCCTCGTCCAGTTGACAAAGGCGCGACAGCCTGTGGGCGCGCCGTAGCGCGCCACGAGGCGATCAATGGCGGCGGTGGTGTCGTTAAAGCGGTTCTGGAAGCAAACGCAAAGCTTGCCCTTTGCCGCCTTTTCCGCCGCCTTCAAGCGGGCGATATCTTCTTCCGAGATGCCCACGGGCTTCTCTAAGAAAACGTGCTTGCCCGCTTCCAGCGCCTCGATGGCCATGGGGGTGTGCAGGTAGTGAGGGGTGCAGATATGCACCGCGTCGATCTCGGGCATCTCGCGGAGCATAGCGGAAAAGTCCGTAAACACACGGGCGTCCTTCGCGTATCGGTCGCGGAGGGCTAAGGCGCGCTCTTCCTTGACGTCGCACAGGGCGACGATCTCGGAGACGGCTAATTCCTTCAGTGCCGCCAGGTGGACGGGGGCGATAGTGCCACAGCCCACCAGCGCGGAACAAAGCTTGTTGTTTTTCATTTTAATTCTCAAATGCCTCTTTTTGCAAAGAAAGATTTACTTTTAGAAGGATTTGGACATATCCTGCTCGCCAAGATCCTTGGAATCGGTCTTGCGGCGAGAGTTCTTGATCCTCTCGGAGAGGAGATTGAAGAAGAGATCGTCGTCGAAGGGCATTTTCACGGTCTTGTCGAGCCATGCCGACAAATGCATAGCGTTGGCCAGGGCTACGCCGTTGATGCCGTCTGCGGCAGGGGCGTAGAGAGACTCGATGCCCAGAATGGCGTTGGCCAGGTTGTTGAGAATGCCGGAGTGCTGATCGAGGTAAGGCTCGTTGGGGGCAATCTCCAGCACCTCGGTGGTGGCTTCGGGACGGCCGAAGGGCTTTTCGGTGGTAACGCAGAACTCTCTTTCATCGATAGCCAGCTTGGTGAAGGTCAGCGTGTTCTTTTCAAAGATCAGCGTGCCCTTCGTGCCCGTGACCTCAAAGCGGTTGGAGCCGGGGGTGTCGCCAGTGGTGGTGATGAACACGCCGGTCGCGCCGTTGGGCCACTCCATGTAGGTGGTCACGTCATCCTCAACCTCGATGTCGTGCCATTTGCCGTTGTGGCAGAAGGAACGGACGGAGGCGGGGGTCATGCCAACGATCCACTGCAAAAGGTCGAGCTGATGAGGGGCTTGGTTGTAGAGAACGCCGCCGCCCTCGCCTGCCCAAGTGCCGCGCCAGTCGCCGGAGTCGTAGTAGATCTGGGTGCGGTACCAGTCGGTGATGATCCAGTTGGTGCGCTTGATCTCACCGATCTCGCCTGCGGCGATCATGTCTCTCATCTTGCGGAAGTAGGGGTTGGTGCGCTGGTTGAACATGATGCCGAGGATCTTGTCGCTCTTCTCGGCCACATCCAGCATTTCTCTTACCTGCTTGGTATACACGCCCGCGGGCTTATCAACACAGCAGTGAATGCCTGCGTTCAGCGCCTTGATCGCGAGGGTGGGGTGGTCGTAGTGAGGGGTCTCGATCATGGCGATGTCGATGAGGCCGGACTTGAACATGGTCTCGGCATCGTCAAAATAAGCGATCTTGTCGGCGCGGTCGCCGAGAAGCGTCTTGATGGCGTCGATCTTCTTGGGGTTGACGTCGCAAACGGCGGCGAGAACGCCGTTCTTAATGGGTCTGTTTTCCATCATTCCCTCTAAAAATCTGGTGTAGAGGGTGCCTTGGTTGCCAAGGCCTACGATACCGAATCTTACCTTTTCCATTCTCTGTTTTCTCCTTTTTTAAAGCCCAACGAGGTGAGCAATTTTTCAAGCGCCTTAACGGCGTAATCAAAGGCCTCCGTGGCCGTTTCAAACGTGTGATGTCCTTTAAGCTCGCTATGGGCGTCGATGTCCTTGAAGGCATCGAAGAGGCGAAGGTGAGGCTCAAGCGTCAGGTAGACCACACCGTCCATTGCCTCGTCCGCCGCAAGAAGGATCTCGCCCCATTTGCCGTCGCCCTCGCCTGCGGGGACGATGGCGTGATCGGCGTAGCAAGCATCCTTCACGTGAATGTATTCGAGGGAAGGAACGGTAGCTTCAAAGCCTTCCTTCACGTCCGCGTCATTCATGATGAAGTTGGCGGCGTCAAAAATGCCGCGCAGCTCGGGCAGAGTGGTGAGCAGGTCCTTTACCTCGGCGGGCATCTGACCGTATATGGCGGACTCGTTCTCGTGGCAAAGGGCAATGCCCGTGCCGCGAGCGGCATCCAGCATTTTTTGCATACGGGCGATGACCTCTTCGCGGTTTTCCTTCAAGGCGTCCTGCTTCACGAAAAAGCTGAACAGACGAATCTTGTCCGTGCCCAGAATTTCAGCGGCCTTCAAGCAATGAAGGAACTTTTCGTAATGGGGCGCGAAATCCTCCTCGATGGGGTATTTGCCGATGGGAGAGCCGACGGAGGAGACACGGATGCCTGCCTCGTCCAGCTGCTTGCGGATCTCAGCAAGCTGCTCCTCGGTGTGACCGAGCACGTTTTTGCCGTTAACGGCTCGAAGCTCCATAAAGCCGATGTCGTTGCGTTTGAGGGCTTCGATCTGCTCGTCAAGGGTGAAGCCCGCTTCGTCGGCAAAGGCGGAAAATACAAATCTTGCCATGGTGGTTTCCTTTCTGTGACAAATTCTGCAATAAACGCAAACCGTGTTTTAGCGGTATACGATGGGGGTCATATGACGGCAGCTCTTTGCCATTTGCTCATAGGGATCGCCGAGGTCGGGGGCGTTGTCCTGCTCTACGAGACCGTATTTTACGCCGATCTCCTCCGCCGCCTTGGCGATGGGAAGGAAGTCGATGCGACCTTCGCCGCAAACGCAGATCTTTCCGTCCTCATCCTTGGACATATCCTTGAAATGCAGGTTCTTGACCTTGCCTGCCATGCTCTTCAAGTAAGCCACGGGATCCTTGCCCGCCTTGGTCAGCCAGTACACGTCAAGAATAAAATTCATATCGGGCAGAGCCTCGGCCAGCTCGGCCAAGAAGTCCTGACCGTCCTCAAACTCAAAGGCGTGGTTGTGGTATGCGAGCGTCAGACCCGCTGCCTTGATCTTGCGCATGGGCTCGCGCAACGCCTCGATAAAGGCGGCCTTTCTTTCCTCGGTCATGGGACGGATGGGGAAGCAGCCGATACCGATCTCATCACAGCCCCACAGCTTGTGCTCCTCGATCACCGCTTCGGTGTCAAGCAGAACGCGCAGAGGGGGGGTATGGGTACAAGCCACGGGAAGCTCATATTTGTCGATGAGCTCCTTGATGAAGTCAGCGGAGATGTTTGCGCCGATGGCGGAAAGCTGAACGGCGTGATAGCCCATTTCCTTGGTCTTGGCAAAGGCCTCCTCCAAGCCCTCGGGGGTCTGGGTCTTTGTGCGAAGAGAATAGAACTGAGAACCTAAGATCATGTTAGTGCTCCTTTCGGGTTTAAAAATGTATCCACCTATATCTTACTATAAAAAAGTGAAAAAAACAATTGCTTTTTTTGTTGTTTTTTCAAAAACTATTGCAAATATTGCTCTTTTGTGTTAAAATAAACGAAAAAAAGAAAGGGAGACATGGAAATGAGGCTGAGCCGGTACAAATGCGACGCGGGCGTGAGCGAGGCGATCTCGTACACGCATTGCATGGACGACACCCCCAACCCCAACCATTTTTTTCGCCACTGTCACGACGGCTACGAGCTGATCTACGTGTCGCGAGGGCAGGGAAGCTACGTGGTAGAGGGCGAGGAATATACCCTTGACACCTGCTCCTTGCTTCTGATGCCGCCTCACGCCTTTCACTACGTGAAGATCGATTTTTCCAAGCCCTATGAAAGATATATCGTCAATTTCAAGGAGAGCGCTCTTCCCATCGAGGTGAGAGACGCCCTTGACCGTATGTTTGAGGACATGGACCGCTACGGTCGCTTTTACGGCGGGGCGGACATTCCCGCCGGGGTGGTGCCTGCCCTTTTGTGTATGGAGGAGACGCATCGCCTGTCGGCGGAGGATGCCAGATGCTACGCGGTCTCCCTTCTTTCCGCCATTCTTCTGCGCCTTTCCTTGGACGCCCCCGTTTTGCCCGTGAAGGAGCAAAACGCCCTCGGCGCGCGGGTGGTGCGCTATCTCAACGCCCATCTGACCGAGGACGTTTCTCTTGACGTTCTGGCCAAGAATTTTTTCGTCAGCAAATTTCATCTTTGCCGCGCCTTCAAGGAGCATAACGGCGTTTCCGTTTTGCAGTATCTTACCGAGAAAAGAGTGATGTACGCCAAGCATCTGGTGGAGCAGGGTGAGGCGGCCAATCACGCCGCCGCCAAGGCGGGATTTGGAGATTATTCCTCCTTTTACCGCGCCCACAGACGTATTTGCGGCAAGGCACCGCGCGAGAGCAAGCACACCCCGGTCTCCTCGCCCAACTACGGAATGAAAGGAGTCTCTCATGAGTAACGTGGATAAAGGAAAATATCCTTATATATCCCGTATCGATTCCCCCGAGGCCGTGAAGACGATCCCACCGAAGGAGCTTCCCGCCCTGGCGGAGGAGATCCGCCGATTCCTTGTGGATAAGGTGACGGTGAGCGGGGGACACTTGGCCTCCAATCTGGGCGTGGTGGAGCTGACGCTGGCCCTTCACCGCGTGTTTTCCTCTCCCGCCGACCGCATCGTGTGGGACGTGGGACACCAATCCTACGTGCATAAGATCCTGACGGGCAGAGCGGGGCAGTTTGACAGCCTGCGCCGCCCCGGCGGTCTTTCGGGCTTCCCCAGCCCCAAGGAAAGCCCTCACGACCCCTTTATCGCCGGCCACTCCTCCACCTCCGTTTCCGCCGCCCTTGGCTTTGCCGAGGCAAACGCCCTGCGGGGGGATAAGGGCTATGCGGTGGCCGTGGTGGGAGACGGCGCGTTTACGGGGGGAATGATCCACGAGGCCCTCAACAACTGTCACGACGGGCTTCGTCTCGTCATCGTGCTCAACGACAACGAGATGTCCATTTCTCGCAACATTGGTCTGTTTGCCCGTTATCTCTCGCGCATCCGCGCTTCCCGCTCCTACGGTAGGACGAAGAGAGGCACAAAACGCGTTTTGGGCTTTATTCCGCTTCTCGGCCCTCTTTTGGTGAGGCTTTTCTCCCTTTGCAAGCGAGGGGTGAAAAGGCTGTTCTTCCAAAACAATTACTTTGAGGAGCTGGGGCTTTCCTACCTCGGCCCTATCGACGGACACAACGAGCGCGCCTTGGAGCATGCGCTGGCGGAGGCGCGAAGCCGTCAGAAGCCCGTTCTCGTGCATATCTGCACCGTCAAGGGAAAGGGCTATGACAGAGCGGAGGAGGACCCCACCGCCTTTCACGGCGTTTCACCCGAAAAAAAGAACAGGAGAAAGAGAGGGAAAAAGCACCCCCTTCCTCCCTGCGCGCCCGCAGATGCGCCCGCCTCCTCCTTTCACGGTGTGGCGGCGGAGACGCTTTGCGCCCTGGCGGCGGAGGACGAGCGTGTTTGCGCCGTGACCGCCGCGATGGGAGAGGGCACGGGTCTGGTATCCTTTGCCGAAAAATACCCCCACCGCTATTTTGACGTGGGCATCGCGGAGAGTCATGCCGTGACCTTTTCCGCCGCTTTGGCGGCGGCGGGGCAAAAGCCTTATTTCGCCGTATATTCTACCTTTTTGCAGAGAGCGTACGACAATCTTTTGCACGACGTGGCCCTGCAAGGGCTGCCCGTGAGAGTTCTCGTTGACCGTGCCTCGCTTTCGACGGCGGATGGCCCTACCCACCATGGCATTTTCGACGTGGCGTTTCTTTCTCACGTGCCCGGTGTACGGATCTACGCTCCCGCTACCTACGGCTCGCTTTCCGCTATGTTGAGGGATTCTCTCACGGCGGAGCATCCCTTGGTGATCCGCTATCCCAACGCGGCAGAGGACGCGCAGGTGGTGGAATGCTTTTATCCCCATGGGGAATATGAAAAATACGGCGTTCGCTTCTGGGGTGACGAGGGCGCGGAGGCCTTGCTTCTTTGCTACGGTCACACCGCTTCGGTTGCGGTTGCGGCGGCAAAGCGTTTGGAAAAAGCGGGCATCTCTTGCGGCGTCTGCCTGATAGAGACCCTGTCTCCCTATACCGTGGCGGCGGAAAGGATCGTGGCCAGGGTGAAGACGGACGTTCCTCTCTTCTTTTTGGAGGAAGGGGTACGCGCGGGCGGCGCGGGCGTTCTTTTGCGGGATGCTCTCGAAAGGCACTCTCGCGCGTTCGTTTTGGATCATGAATACGAGATCCTTGCCATCGACGGCCATTTTGCCAGCCCCGCGCGAGAGTGCGAGCTGAGCGTCCTTTGCGGTATCGATGCCGATACGGTGGCGGCGCGTGTCAAGACACGCTTGCACGCGGATAAAAAGGGGTAAATGGCCAAAAAATGTCAAAAAATCGCTAAAAATAAGAAAAAACACAAAACCGCCTTAACTTCTTCACATTTGCCGTATATAATGTGTAGGATGATCGTGCGGGAATGTTTCTTTGGGAAGAAAGGTTTTCGTGCTTTTTGTCGTGATACGGCATCGGAGAGCAAGCGGTGCCGTCGCTCCGTAAGGAGCACTCCAAAAAGATCCGCCGTGAGCGGGGAAAGAGGAAAAAATGAAAAAGCGTATTTTATGCCTGCTGCTTGCCGTGTTTATGATTTGCGGCTGTCTCGTTGCCTGTAACGACGACGGTGGCGACGTAGACGGCGGCGTCAAGGGCGACGACTGGGCAAACCTGGACTTTAAGAATTCCACGCTGACGGTCAGCGTGTCCGAGAATGCGGACGAGGAGGTCACCTTCGGCCCTGCTCACGTGTACACCAAGGGCCCCGACAAGCCTTCTCAAGAGGCCGTGCAGAAAAAGGTTTTGGTCCGCAACAAGAAGGTGGCGGAGGACCTGAACATCAATCTGGTGTACCAGACCACCGACTATTGGTACGATGGGGTACTGCCTCATCTTGAGCAGCTGGTAGGCGGTGATGCTGCCGATGCCCCCGACGTTTACAACAACGATATTTACGGCTTGGCGCAGGCTATGCTGAACGGCTACCTTTGGAACGTGACCGATCCCGGTCTTGATGCCAACGGCAAGGAAGTGACCAGCTACTTTGAGTTCGACCACGATTGCTGGTACAAGGAGTATATGGAGGGTGCCTCCTTCTCCAAGGATAAGCTCTATATGGTAGTGGGCGACTACAACATCGACATCCTCCGCTTTGCCTGGGTGTTCTTTGTAAATATCGATCTCTTTGATTCTACCTTCGGCAGCCTGACCGAGGAGGACGGCTATGGCTTCAATACCTACGAGACGCTTTGCGAGTACATCACGGATACGGGCGACTGGTTTTACGATGATATGATCGGTCTGGCGGGTATGGCTCACAACGATGCCGGCGGCAGCACCCAGGGCAAGACCGACAGGGAGGACGCCCAGATCGGCGTTTGCCTCAACAATCTGGCACAGCGTATCTTCGTTTGGGGCAGTGGCGTTTCGGTCTACGAGTGGACCAAGAACGGCAAGGAAACTACCCCCGGCAACGGAACTCCTGCCCTCATCGGCAAGGAGGACACCGATGCCATGGTAAAGCTTGGCGACAAATATACCGAGCTGTATAACGCCAAGGGTGTCATCGGCGGCAACGGCATTGCTGCCATCAGTTCCGTGGAGTGGTTTATGGACGGAAAGATCCTCATGACCATGGCGGAGCTGGGCGAGATGGAGTCCGAGGATATGAGAAATACCTCCTTCAAGCGCGGCATTCTGCCCTTCCCCCGCTATCACAGAAGCTATACCGACAGCGTGGTCACGGTGGTACACGACCAGGCTGAGGTAGATTGCATCCTGAACAATGCGTCCAGCTTCAATATGGCCTCCGCCTTCCTGCAGTACGTGAACGAGCTGAGCACCGAGATCCTCGATATCTATTACGAGGAGGTGCTGAAGTTCAAGTACAACGACAGTAAGGGCGCGAGAGACATGATCGACCTGGTGCACGACACCATCGACTCTCCCTTTGATTCCGTTATGAGTGCCAGAGTGTTTGCCACGGCAGGCGGCAACCAGTTCTTCGTTGCCTTCCAGAACGACGCGATCGCCAACCGTCTTTCTACCTTCTCCTCCACCTATGCGGAGACGCGCGACGCCGTACAGGACGCACTGGATAAGATGCTGGGCGACTTTAACAAGCTCCAATAATTTGGTTTTTCATCGGCTCGGGCAAGCTTGCCTGAGCCGATTTTTTTTACGTGTCTTTTGTGATGCTTATTGCAGGAAAAAAAGGAAAGAAAAAAGAAAATCGCAATTTTATATAACGAATCGTCTAAAACGGACAATTTTTATATGGACAAAAGTCTTTCCTTGTGATATAATAATATCCGTAACGCCGTTTTCCCTTTGGGAGAGACGGCACGAAGAGAGAAGGAGAACGAAAACATGAAACGTATGCTTGCCCTGCTCTTGGCAATGCTGATGTGTGTGGCTTGTCTTGCCGGGTGTGATGGCTCAAGAAGCAATCCCGACGGCGGTGACAAGAACGGAGACTGGAAGAACGTGGATTTCGGAGACGCAACCTTGACGGTCAGCGTGTCCGCCAGCCTCGACAAGGAGGTCACCTTCGGCGCATCCGACGTATATACCAAGGGCCCCGACAAGCCAACCACCGAAACGGTGCAAAAGCAGGTGCTTGCCCGTAACAAGAGAGTGGCGGAGGACCTGAACATGAAGGTGGAGTATCAGACCACCGACTGGGACGTGAACCACGTCTTTCCTCACGTGGAGCAGCTGGTGGCTAACGACGCCGCCGACGCGCCCGATATTTACGGCAACGACATTTACGGCCTGACAAGCGCTATGCTGAACGGCTACCTTTGGAACGTAACCGATCCCGGTCTTGACGCCTCCGGCACTCCCGTCAAGAGCTACTTTGACTTTGATCACGATTGCTGGTATAAGGAATATATGGAGGGGGCCTCCTTCTCCAAGGATAAGCTCTATCTCATGGTGGGCGACTATAATATCGATACCATCCGCTTTGCTTGGGTGTTCTTCGTCAATAAGAACCTTTGGGACTCCACCTTTGGCAACCTGACCGAGGAGGACGGCTGGAGCTATAACACCTATGAGAGTGCTTGCGATTACATTGACGAGACCCACGAGTGGTTCTACGACGACGTTATCTCTTTGGCGAGCATAGCCCATAACGACGCGGGCGGCAGTGCCAACGAGGTCACGGATAAGAACGACGCGCAGATCGGCCTTTGCATCAATAAGATCGCCGCCCGTATCTTTATTTGGGGAAGCGGTCTGTCCATTTACGAATGGACGAAGAACGGCAAGGCCTGCGCCCCCGGCGAGGGAACTCCGAGCTTCCGTACCGTAACGGAGGCGGCGGGCGATTTTGCGAAGCTTGGTAACAAGTACACCGAGCTGTACAACGGCAAGGGCGTGCTTGCCCGTGACGTTGCCGTGAAGGATTCCGTCACGCAGTTTTTTGACGGCAAGATCGTCATGTCTATGGCGGTGCTTGGCGAGATGGAATCGGTAGAGATGCGCGGCACCGATTTTGAGAGAGGCATTTTGCCCTTCCCCCGCTACACCAGGACGGGCACCGACGGCATTCACACCGTGGTGCACGATCAGGCCGAGATCGACGCCATTCTGAGCAACGCCAAGAGCTTTAACATGGCCTCCGCCTTCCTGCAGTACGTCAACGAGGAGAGCATGGAGATCCTTGAGACCTACTACGAGGAGGTGCTGAAGTTCAAGTACAACGAGAGCCGCGGTGCCCGTAAGATGATCGACCTGGTCCACGACAGCGTAGACTCTCCCTTTGATTCCGTCCTCAGCACCAAGATCTTCAAGGAGGCCTTGGGGAACGAGAGCAAGCAGCTCTACCTCTATTTCCAGAAGGATGCCGACGCAAAGCGCGACTCCACCTTCTCCTCTGCTTATGCCGGAGAGCGGGATGCTCTGGAAAGGAAGCTTGCGGAGATGGTGGCGGATTTCGACGCCCTTCCTTGATCTTGCGTTTCATCAGCGCCTTGGGCCTTTGTCCAAGGCGCTTTTTCCTTGAAAAGTAAAAAATCACAACAAAACGCGAAAAGAGGTAAAATACAAACATTTACAAGCTCCGCTTTTTTGTGTTACAATAAGGGCGTAATCATGAAAGACGTGGGAGGAAGAAATGAAACGCTTTTTATCGCTTTTTTGTGTCCTTGCCTTGCTTACGGGCTGTCTGATCTCCTGTAACGACGAAACGGGAGGAGGCGGCGACGGCGGCGAGCTGGTGAACGGCGACTGGGCATCCTTGGACTTTGGCGGGGAAACGCTCACCGTCAGCGTGTCGGTCAACGACCCCGAGCAGGTCACCTTCAAGAACGCGGGTCTTTACACCAAGGGACCCGATAAGCACACCACCGAGACGGTGCAAAAAATGGTTCTGGAACGCAACAAAAGGGCGGCAAAGGACCTGGATATGACGGTGGAATTTCAAACCACCAACTGGAACGTGGCACAGGTCGGTACTCATATCGAGCAGCTGGTAACGGGTGACGCGGACGACGCGCCCGACGTGTACAACAACGATATTCTGCCCATGGCCACCGCCATGCTGAACGGCAGCTTTTGGAACGTGACCGACCCCGGGCTTGACGCCAAGGACAATCCCGTCAAGAGCTATTTCGATTTTGACGAGGACTGCTGGTACGAGGATTACATGGAGGGGGCTACGCTGTCGGGCGGCAAGCTTTACCTTCTTGTGGGTGACTACAATATTGATATTCTTCGCTTCGCTTGGGTGTTCTTCGTCAACATCAACCTTTGGAACGCCGCCTTCGGCAGTCTGTCCGAGGAGGACGGCTGGGGCTTTACCGATTATGAGAGCGCGTGCGCGTTTATCGCGGAGACGGAGGACTGGTTTTACGACGACGTCATCGCCCTTGCTTCTCTCGCCCACAACGACGCGGGCGGAAGCACCCAGGGCAAGACCGACAGGGGAGACGCGCAGATCGGTCTTTGCATCAACAGTGTAGCCCCCCGTATCTTCGTTTGGGGCAGTGGCGTTTCCGTCTTTGAGTGGTCGAAAAACGGCAGGGTCACCGAGCCCGGCGTAGGCACGCCCGCCATGATCCCCAACACCGACACCGAGCCTCTGGTGAGCTTGGGTGAGAAGTATACCGAGCTGTACAACACCAAGGGCGTTCTCGGCTCGGGCATTGCCGTGAAGGATTCCACCACCCTGTTTATGGACGGAAAGATCGTCATGTCTATGGCGGAGCTGGGCGAGATGGAATCCGAGCAGATGAGAAACACCCCCTTTAAACGCGGTATCCTTCCTTTCCCTCGCTACAATCGCGCTTACACCGACGGCGTTAACACGGTGGTGCACGATCAGGCGGAGGTCACCGCCATCCTCAACACGGCAAGAAACTTCGCCCTCGCTTCCGCTTATATGCAATATATCAACGAGCAGAGTACGGAGATCCTTGACGTGTATTACGAGGAGGTCTTGAAATTCAAGTACAACGAGAGCCGCGGCGCTCGCAAGATGATCGACATGGTGCACGACTCCATCGATTCTCCCTTTGACTCGGTTATGAGCATCAACCTCTACAACCGCGCCATTGGAAACTCTACCCATCTGTACACATCCTTCCAGCAGGACGCCATCCATAACCGCAACTCTACCTTCGTCTCTACCTACGAAAAGCAGAGAGAGGCCCTGCAAACCGCCTTGGATCAAATGATCGAGGATTTTGAAAAGCTGTCGTAACGCAAAACACCGCGCGCTGAATGGGCGAGCTTCTTGGCGGAGAATTTGAAAATACCGCTCATTGCGGGCATGGCATTTGACTGTTCAAGCACTCTAAGGGCTAAGCCCCAAACCTTATAACGGCAGAAAGAGATAACAAATCGGTTCGTAGCTGAAATGTTATCTCTTTTTTGCGCGCGCAACGAAACTACGAACAAATTTCAGAAATGTGCAAAAAAATACTGTTTTTTGCGATTTTTGTGCAAAACATCCTCCTGTGTGATGGATTAATGCTTGACAAAAGGATGAGAATATGTTAAAATGATAGAGCATTATCCCGCTTTTGTGGGAAATTAGGAGAAAAACAATGATATAAAAAGAGAAAAAATCTGAAAAAATGGACGTTTTTACAGTTTTCAGAACGAATTTTGCTATACAACGGGTAAAAGATATGCTAAAATGAAAATGAAAAGCTCGCGCGATGTGCGTTGGGAATGGAAGAAAAGGAGACTTTGATATGAAAATGGAGCGAACGGTAAGACGGCGGGTGACCTGCTTGGCACTTCTTTTGTGTATGCTTGTGTCCCTTTTGCCCACCTCTCTTCTTGGTGTATATGCCGAGGAGCGCTTGCCCAAGGATGAGACGGGACTTAACGCGCAGAGTGGGCAATCCGATACCGAGCTGCATGAAAAAACGGAGTATGACGCACATTACGTGGGTGCGGACGGTAGTAAAACGGCAAACGGCGGCTCCCTTGTGGCATTGTTCAGCGCCTTTGGCGAGGACGGATCCTTGCATATTACGGAGGGAAGATGGCTTGACAAGCAGGGTGGCGAGGATGCGGTGCTGTGGTCGGCGGCGGGCAGCGGTCTTGCTTGGACGAAGGGCGCGGCCGGTGGTGCTGTGAACAACGTTTCGCAGGACAGCTTTTGCTTAGGAACGGCGGCATCCCTGATCGGTATTCGACTTTCCAACACGTTTTGCGATCTGGCAAGTTTTACCGTAGAGACCAGCGCGGTGTTTATCCCCATTGGCGACAGCGCAAATCCTTCCTCGGCTGCGTGGGCATCCAGGGAGTCCTTTCGCCTTGATGCACTTTACGGAAATTACGCTTCTAATATATACGCGCCCGATGCGAATGCGCAGATGAGCATTTTCTGGAAAACCCAACCCGAAAATCACTGGTATGCGACGGGTGCGGGCAATCCCTGCTATCGGGACACCACCTTGAACGAAATTCGTACCGCCTCGGGCGAGGCACCGGGTACGACGCTTCACTTTACGAAGAATACGGCGGAAAACGGCAACGTAACCTATTCCACGGGCATGTGCGGCAAGGAAGCGCAGGTGCGCACCGTGGATGCCAGCGGCCACGTATGGCTGAGGGGATTGGCGAGTAAGGAGGGTGTGGTCAACTGGTTTACTCTCTTTAACGGTGTTGCGGCTGAGGTATATGCCATTCGTGTGTATTCGGCTCCGTTGACCTCCGCGGAGCGGACGCACAACGCTTTTATCGATCTGATGGCACACGCGGGGGCATCTCTTTCCTCTTATTTGCGTTTGGACAATGCGGCGCGTGTGGCGGTAGAGACTGCCATAGCGCAGTACAGCTATGGCACGTCGGCTGACGTGCTGGAGCGTGAGATTAGTGAAATTGCCGCGGCATTGGCTGATCAAAAGGAGGCAGAGGATCTGCTTTACGTGTCCGACGGCTTGATTGGTGTGTTTGCGGCCTATCGGCATTACAGCACGGGTGCCTTACATACCGCCGTGGGAATGCAATGGCTGAACGGCCTTGACCGCTCTCAGGTGGCTTCCCTGCGTGGCGCGGGCTGGACGGTCGGCGAGAGGGGCGGCTTTTATATCGAGCGCAGCCTTGAGGAGTACCACGCAGACAGAAGCTTTGGTGTATATTTACCCGAGACGCTTCTCAGAGACGGAGATTATACGCTGGAAATGGTGACGGCGCCCATCGGCATCAGCACCACCGACGAAAACGGCGAGAGAATCCGCTATATAGATGATGTGACCCCTACGGGTACGTACAATGAATACGGCATAGCCGTAGGCCCGATGCGTGCGTTCCAATTTGCGTGCTATCGCCCCTCCGGATTGGACGGACAGATGGAGCGACGCTGGGTATACAGCCACACGGGCGGCTTGTCGGGCGCAGGCTGGAAATATCGTACGAGAGATATGGACTGGGAGGGGCTTGCCTACGGGCAGGTGGTCTCTAATGCCCTGACATTCCGCAAGAATGTCGAGAGCTTGGATTATGCCTTCTTTGGTGATTGCGATAAATGGTTTGATCTGAAGCTGGATAGTGCGGAGTATAAGACCAATGCGCAGAGTGGCAATATGTTCCAGGTTATGGTGGGTGTTGCGGGTACGGTATATGCTGTGAGAATGTACGACCGCGTGCTGAGCGAGGCTGAGCTGCAGCAAAACAGATTGGCTGACCTATGCTACTATTACGGATTGGACATTTCCGGCTTGCAGACCGTAATAGACAAGGTTGGCATCTTTGACGGAATGTTTGCCGTGTTCTCGGATATGAGCTTTTTATTGACGGAGGAGCAGGCGCAAAGGGAATTCGATTCCCGTTTGACCTCCTTGTGGTTGTCCTACCTGGGCGTAGGTGCGCGCAAGGACGGAACGGACGGACTGCGCTACTACTTTAAGGTCAACGATGCGACGGTCGCCTCACTTCTTGCGGGAGGGTGTCGGATAGAGGCGGGTATTCTTGTGAACGTGACGGGAGAAAATGAGCCTCTTTTGGTGAACGGCGCACATGACTATGACTATCGCATTGTTGCCTACGATTCGGAGGGTGGCAGAAACGCGCCCTTCTTTGTGGACGACGAGACGGCGGCTTTGACGGTTTTGTACCGTGACACCGACAAGGCGGTGGCCGTTCAAGACGTTTTTGTACGAGGCTACGTTAAGCTGACTGTAGAAAATGAGGAAACACTTGTGTTCTACTGTGCGGTGGACGGCGGTGAATATTCACCTTGTCGACTTTTCAACGTGTATCACGCATTGCGTGATACGGAGGCTGCGCGGAAGAACGTAGGCCTTTCGCGCAGAATAGAGCAGGTGGTGTCCTTCTGCTATGAAAGCAGGACGGTGCATTTGGATGCAAGTGCCGCGACGGGCGGCGACGGAAGCGCGCAAAAGCCTTATCGCAGCTTTGCGGAGGCCTTGGATGCCACAAAGGAAATTTTGAAAAAGGCGAGCGCGCCCACGCGCGTGACGCTTTTGATGGAGGATGGCGAGTACGGTGTTTACGGAAGAGCCATCCTGACGGGTGAGGATATGCCGTTCCGTTATTCCGAGCTTGAGATCACCTCGCGCAACGGAAAAAGCATTCTCACCACCACCGTGAGCGTGGATACGGCCGATTTCGTTTCTTATGCGGATAACGTATGGGTCTGTCAGCTGGAGAGGGAAGCGGATGGCACGTATCCATCCTTTCGCTATCTGTACGTGGACGGAAAACGGGCGGACGTAGCCTATTCCACCGGTCGCCATGCTACGGACGAGGATATTCAGCTGGTGGATTTTGATCGGGACTACGATGGCATTTACGAAACGGTAAAGGCACTTTACAAGGCGGAGCTTCTCAGCACCGATACCAAGAGCCCATACCCTGCCGACAGGAAGGAGCTGAATACCGCCTTTGAACAGCACAAGCAGGCATTTTTAGCTTTTGGTGTGGTAGAGGAGGCGGTGCGGCGCGGCACCTTAACGCGCGACACAGCACCCGCATCGGGTATGAGTACGCAATACAGAGCCTTCTTTGAGGAATACAAGCTAAACCGCTTGGCGCTTATGGACTTGGAGAAGCAGTATAAGAGTGCGGGAGCATCCGGATTTAAAGCGTTTTCGCCCTCGCTTGCCGCAGACGATGCATATAAGAGCGTATTCGTCGCTTTGCGCGACCAAATGGTGGCGGATGGCAAGGTTGGTTTCTTTGCAAGCTATATACTGTCGCCTCAGCCTGACGATAGCATCACGCAGGGTAAATTTTATTTGCCGCTGACTATGGTGGATAGTCTGAGGGAAGAGCTCTTAAAGGGAAAAAATATGGCGCAAGCGCACTATGGGCAGGTTAAGGCGTGTTATGATGCCGCTGATGCGGCGGGAAAAGCTGCTATGCAATCCGAAATGGACGAGGCTTTGCTTCGCGTATCGGCGGAGAGCTGGTATCGCTTTGCCCTTTCCTATGTGGGGCTTGAGATGCATATGGCGGGACAATGGTGGTTTAACATTGTCAGTTTGACGGGTATCGATTACGATGACGTGGTGACGGATAGCGACGGAGAGCTTCACGTGGCCTGCTATTTGGATCTTGAGGAGTATGAAAAGTTCCACGTGTTTAACTCCTATTCTATGGTGGGACGCTACGTTTGCATCAAGAATGCTTTGGACTTCGTGGACTCCGAAGGTGAATTCTATTATGACGAGGTGCAGGGGTGCGTGTATTATTACACGGCGCAAGGAATGCGGGGACGCACGGCCGCTTATCCCACGTCAGACCATATGCTTGATTTCTCCGAAATACATAACGTAACGCTTTCGGATTTGATCCTTACGGGAGTGGATGATCGGTATATGTCGGACAATGCCTGCTGCTATGGGCTTGCGGGCACAGAGGTGGAAAATGGCAATCGACTGTCGGATCGCAGCGCTCTGCGCTTCAATTTCGCAGACTCGCTTACCGTCTATGGCTGTACCTTCCGTGAGCTGGGTGGCAAGGCCATTCAGGGAATGGGACGGTTAGAGAATATTCGCATCGAGAGCTGTACCTTTGAGAACATCGGTGACAGCGGAATTTATTTGGGAAATGGCTATAACGGCAAGCTTTGGGGCGACCGTTCCTCCAACGAGAACGTGGTGATCACCGACAACTACCTGCACCGCATTGCCACCGAGTATCATGCCTCTACTGCCATTTTCATGAATACGGCCAAGGACGTGCAGATTACGCACAACACCGTGGAGGACTGCGCTTATACGGGCATTGGTATTGGCTTTACCTTCAGTACCCCGGATCGTGATGCGGGAGAAAAAGGATTTTACAACCACTATAACGTGGAGATCGCATATAACTATATTCGTGATTTTATGACGGAAAGCGGAGACGGTGCGGCGATCTACGTGACGGGCGGCAACGCAAAGCAGGAAAATACTGCCTATTTCAACCAAATGCATCACAATTACGTGGTTATGACCAATCGAACCGGCAACGCACGTGCCCATATGCTGGTCGGCTTGTATTTTGACGGATCATCCTCCAACTGGACGTGCAAAAGCAACGTGGTGGTGGCTCATTCCTACGGTGCGGCCAAGGGAGAGAATGATGAGCTTTATGATTCGGGCGATCGTGATATTCTCCTTTTGCGCCGCCGCTATGCGGGAGTCACTTTGATATATTTACAGCACATTGATACCCAGCTGTCGCATAATATTCTGTGTGAAGACAACTATGTGATCAATGTGCGTGCCACAGATCCCGAGGCGCAGAGGACGGAGGTCTACAAAACCTACGTGGATGGCTCTCGCAACCTGGTGGAGCGCGACACGCATTACGTAAACAGTGTGGATCACATCCCTATGGGCGCGGATGAGATCATTTACGCCGCAGGATGCTATGGGCAAATGGGTGATCCCAATCTGTTATATGGGAACGACTACTAATGGCAAGATTAAGTATCAATAAAATAAAAAGAAAAGAGGTATCTTGATATGAAAAGGAAAATTTTCGCTTTTGCGCTCGTGCTTGCGATGCTCGTGGTGAGTATTCCCGTTTCTGCGGTTTCGGAAACCGATACGGCCTCTGCCGTGAGTACGGATTACGATTCTCTTTACGTGAGCAACGGTCTGACGGCACTGTACACCGCCTTTGGCGAGGACAGCTCCGTTGATGTTGTGACCGGCGTTTGGCAGGACAAAAAGGGCGAGAATGACGCTGTTCTTTGGTCTGCGGGCGATGATCTGACTTGGATGAAGGGTACGCGCGGCGGTGTGACTAACAACGTTTCGCAAGCAACCTTCAAGGAGGGTGACACCTCCTCTCTGATCGGTATTCAGCTGTCTAACAGCTTCCGTGACCTTGCAAGCTTTACCGTGGAGGCGACCGCCGTGTTCCACCCCATCGGAGACGAGAACGATCAGATCGCTCAAAGCTGGGCAACTAAGGACGC
>JAZRGD010000111.1:0-2052 GCA_045644045.1 Eubacteriales bacterium | reverse complement strand
TCCCGTATCTTTGCATTTATGGATGAAGAACCCGAAACGGATGAGGGCTACGTGACCCTTGTTCACGCAAAAGAAGAAAACGGCGTTTTGTGTGAATCCGAAAGCAAAACCGGAATGTGGGCATGGAAGCATCCTCACCACGACGGAACTGTCACTTACACAAAGCTCGAGGGCAGAGTCGTTCTTGACGGTGTGGATTTCGGGTACGTCCCCGAAAAGCAAGTGCTTCACGATATTTCTCTCTATGCCGAGCCCGGGCAGAAGATCGCCTTCGTGGGCGCAACCGGCGCGGGCAAAACCACGATCACCAATCTTATCAACCGTTTTTACGACATTGCCGACGGCAAGATCCGCTATGACGGAATCAATATCAACAAGATCAAAAAAGCCGATCTTCGCCACTCTCTCGGCGTGGTCCTGCAGGACGTTAACCTGTTCACGGGAACGGTTATGGAAAACCTGCGATACGGTAATCCCGAGGCAACCGACGAGGAATGTATCGCCGCCGCAAAGCTTGCGAACGCGGACGGATTTATCCGTATGCTCCCGGGGGGCTACAACACCGTACTCAAGGGTGACGGAAGCGGACTTTCCCAAGGTCAGAGGCAGCTCATCTCCATTGCGCGCGCCGCTGTTTCCGATCCGCCCGTAATGATTCTCGACGAGGCGACCTCATCCATTGATACCCGTACCGAAGCATTGGTACAGGACGGCATGGATAAGCTGATGAGAGGCAGAACCGTATTTGTTATCGCCCACAGACTTTCAACAGTTCAGAATTCCGACGTGATCATGGTGCTTGACCACGGGCACATCATCGAGCGCGGAAATCACGATAAACTGATAGCCGAAAAAGGAACTTACTATCAGCTTTATACGGGTGCTTTTGAACTCGAATAAAAGAGAACACTACAAGGGGATTCGATAGTATGAATATATCTCCTTCATTCGAATCCCTGTGTAGTGTTTACATAGATTTGTTTGCTGGCATGATGATCAGTCACCGGAAGATAGCGGGTAAGACTGACATTCCATCATCACCAAGGGATAAGTCTATCCGCTGACTTTGAAACACGGATCGATTTCGAAAAAACTTGCGGTATGGATCGATTTTGTAAGGGTGTGCCAAGAGAAGCGGTCGAAATAGATACGACCGCGAAAATAAGAGAAAAACGGAGATTTCGAGAGATATCTCCGTTTTTTGGGCCTATAACATTTTTCGGTTTTTCATAGATCCAAAATCGATTTTCGCCACCTAAGGACACGAACTACCGAAAAGGGAAGTTTTCGAAAATAATATATTGATGTTTTGCAACCGAAAGGATTCGAACCCGCGAATCGCAAAAATTTACCTGCTGAAAGCAAAGAAAGCCACGATTCGCTGTGATCGTGGCATATCTTTTGAAAAAATTATTTCCTCCTTTGTAAGATGATTTTTCAGTTTGTTTCTGACACGAAAGAGAATCGACATTACTTTGCTCTCGCTCATGCCAAAAGAAGTTGCAGTATCGGAAATAGAGCTCATGTACCAATATCTCTTGATGAATACGCGTCTCTGTTCGATAGGCAAGCTTCGCAAGAAGCGGTTGATTGCCTCGGTCAAGTCGATATTGGAGGCAAGATCTTCACTTCCGACACCATCGGGGAGACATTCCGCAAGCTCGTCGAGCGCAAGAAGATATTGTCCTCCTCCGCGCTTTTCTGCCTTGTTCTGCTCCAACCTATTGAGAGCAAGCTGCCTTGTTATCCGTCCGAGAAATGCTTTTAACGGATTTGGCCTCTCGGGCGGAATGGAATTCCACGCTTTCAAATAGGTGTCATTGACAATTTCTTTGGCGTCTTCTTCATCTTGAAGAATCTCTTTGGCGATATAGAGAAAATATCGACCGTATTGTTTATCGGTTTCTTTAATTGCTTCTTCGGAACGTTCCCAATACAATTCTGCAATTTTTTCGTCAGTCATGATGTTCCTCCTTCCGTATTTTATTTGAAAGCCTTTCACCCTACTATACAGAAAAACACAGGCTTACATTGCATCAATATAAAAAATTA
>JAZRGD010000110.1:0-47780 GCA_045644045.1 Eubacteriales bacterium | reverse complement strand
CCTGTATCACATCCTCGTCGGTGGCACCGATGGCCGTCAGCATACGGCCGAAGCAATCCGCCCACAGTTCAAGGTCGTGCTTGGTATAGCCCACCACGATGCGCTTGCCCGTGGTGCCGCTTGAGGCGTGGATACGGACGATGTTTTTCATAGGCTCGGCGAACAAGCCGTAGGGATAGTAGTCGCGCAAGTCCTTCTTATAGGAGAAGGGGACCTTGTGCAAGTCCTCGATGCCCTTGATGTCCTCTGGCTTAAGACCTGCCTCATCCATACGGTTGCGGAAGCACTCCACGTTTTCGTAGGTGCGCTTCACCTGCCATACAAGCCTTTCGCTTTGCAGCTTTTCTATTTCTTCTCGTGAAAGGGTCTCTTCCCTCTCTTGCAGCATTGCCATTGTTTTCTCCTTATTCAAAAGATTAGGGGCGGCTCAAAGAGCGTATCCCTTCTCAAAGGCCTTCACGTTAACGTCTAACAGCTTTTGGGGAACGGTGGCGCGCAAAACCTCCAGCCACTCCTCCTTGGGAATGTCGGTAGACGCGGCCAAAACACCGATCAGCACCACGTTCACCGCCTTGACGCTTCCTGCCTCCTCGGCGATAGCCAAGGCATCGAGGCTCTTGACGTCGGCCACGGCGGCGAGGGTCTCAAGGATGCCCTCGGGATACTCGGCAGCCCCCGTGATCACGGGCATAGGCATGGTGGCGCGGTCGTTAACGATGATCTTGCCGCCCTTTTTAAGATACGGCAGGGCACGAAGTGCCTCAAGACGCTCGAAGGCGAGAATGATGTCCGCCTCGCCCTTATCGATAATGGGAGAATACACCTTGTCTCCATACTTTACGTAGGTCACCACGCTACCGCCGCGCTGGCTCATGCCGTGGACCTCGGAGACCTTGACGTCGTAGCCCTTCTCTACCAAGAGGTTACCGAGAATGCGGCTGGCAAGCAGAGTTCCCTGTCCGCCTACGCCGACGATCATAATATTCTTTTGCATCACGCTTCCTCCTTTTCAATGGCACCGAAGGGACAAACTCCCATGCAAAGGCCGCATCCGTTGCACTGCGCGGCGTCGATCATAGCCTTGCCGTCACGGAAGGTGATGGCGGGACAGCCGAGCTTCATGCAAAGCTTACAGCCGCGACACTTATCGGTATTCACCACGCACTTACCCGAATACTTCACGCCCTTAAGGAGGGCACAGGGACGCTGAGCAATGATGACGGAGGGCTCCTCCGCCGCAAGCTCCTCCTTCACTGCCGCCTCAAAGCCCTTCAGGTCAAAGGGATCGGCAACACGGACTCTATCCACGCCCACGGCGTGACAAAGGGCGATCAGATCCACCTGCTTGGTGGCCTCACCGCGAATGGTCTTTCCCGTGGTGGGGTTATCTTGATGTCCCGTCATACCCGTAATGGAGTTGTCAAGAATGATAACGGTGTTGTTGCCCTTGTTGTACACGATGTCCACAAGGCCCGTGATACCTGAGTGCATAAAGGTAGAGTCACCGATCACGGAGACCAGCTTCTTGTTAAATTCCTCGCCTCTGGCGCGGCTCATACCGTGTGCGGCGCTGACCGACGCGCCCATGCAAATGGTGGTATCTACACTGCCGAGAGGTGCGACTGCGCCCAAGGTATAGCAACCGATGTCACCCGAAACGGTGACACCCAGCTTCTTTAATACGTAGAAGGTGCCGCGATGGGGACAGCCCGCGCACATAACGGGAGGACGGGCAGGAATGTCTCCTACCGTCTCGTAAACAGCCGTCTCACCGAGAACGGCCTCCTTGATCATGTTCTGGGAGTATTCGCCGAGAAGCGAGAAGCACTCCTTACCCTTGACGGTGACGCCAAGTGCCTTGATGTGCGTTTCAAACACGGGATCCAGCTCCTCGATGCAATAAACGGTGTCAAGCCCCTTGACGAAATCGAGGATCAGCTTTTCGGGCAGAGGATATACCATACCCAGCTTCAAGTAGTTGACCTTATTGCCGAGGGCCTCCTTGGCATACTGATAAGAAACGCCCGAGGTGATCACGCCGATCTTGCTGCCGTTGTCCTCCACCTTGTTAAAGCGGTCGGTCTCGGCAAGGGCGATGAGCTTTTTGGTGCGCTCCTCCACCACCACGTGTCTGCCGCGCGCCATGGCGGGCATCATCACGTTTTTGGGGATGTTCTTCTCATAGGGCTTTAAGGTGACCTCCTCGGGGTCGCACAGCTCCACAAGGCTTTGGGAGTGAGAAACGCGGGTGGACAGGCGGATAAAGACGGGAGTATCGTACTCCTCGCTGAGAGCGAAGGCCGCCTTGGTAAATTCCTTACATTCCGACGAGTCGGAGGGCTCAAGCATAAGTACCTTCGCCGCTCTCGCGTAGTGACGGGAATCCTGCTCGTTCTGAGAGGAGTGCATGCCGGGGTCGTCCGCCACGCAGAACACAAGGCCACCGTTCGCGCCGATATAGCTGACGGTAAACACGGGGTCAGCCATCACGTTAAGACCCACGTGCTTCATGCAGGACATGGCTCTGCCGCCCGCGATGGAAGCACCGATGGCGACCTCTGCCGCCACCTTCTCATTGGGTGCCCACTCTACGTGGACGTTCTCATAGGCCGCCATGCTTTCGGTGATCTCGGTGCTGGGGGTGCCGGGATAAGAGGACACCACCGAAACACCCGCTTCGTAGGCACCGCGCGCCACGGCGGCGTTGCCGAGTAGTAATTTTTTCATCTTATTTCCTTTCGGGCGGCGAAGAGCCGCTCTGTTTTACTGCTTGATCTCGTTTTGGGAAGCGATCAGGTTGCTTGCGCCGTATCTCTTACGAAGCACGGGCTTTTCGATCTTGCCCGTGGGGTTACGGGGAATGTCGGCAAAGATCACCTTGCGGGGACGCTTGTATCTGGGCAGATCGAGGCAGAAGGTATTAAACTCCTCCTCGGTCATCTCCATGCCCTCCTTGATCTCCACCACGGCGGCGGCGATCTCACCGAGACGGGCGTCGGCAATACCGATAACGGCGGCGTCCTTGATCTTGTCGTTCTTGCGGAGGAAGTTCTCGATCTGCACGGGGTAAAGGTTTTCACCGCCCGTGATGATCACGTCCTTCTTGCGGTCTACCAGCCAGATGAAGCCGTCCTCGTCCTCCTCGGCCATGTCTCCCGTAAAGAGCCATCCGTCCGAAAGCACCTCGGCGGTGGCCTTCTCGTCCTTGTAATAGCACTTCATCACACCGGGGCCCTTCACCGCCAGCTCGCCTACCTCGCCGCGCGCGACGGGAGCGTGGGCTTCGTCCACGATCTTGGTCTCCCAGCCGTAGCCGGCCTTACCGATGGCACCCACCTTATGTACGTTTTCCACACCCAGATGCACGCATCCGGGGCCGATAGACTCGGAAAGGCCGTAGTTGGTGTCGTAATCGTGATGGGGGAAGACCTGCTTCCAGCGTTTTACCAAGCTGGGGGGCACGGGCTGCGCGCCGATGTGCATCAGCCGCCAAGCGGAAAGATCGTACTCCTCAAGCTTAATATCTCTTCTGTCGATGGCATCCAGCACGTCCTGCGCCCAGGGCACGAGAAGCCAGACGATGGAGCATTTTTCAGCCGACGCGGTGGCGGCGATCAGCTCGGGCGTGGTGCCTTTAAGCAATACCGCCTTGCTTCCTACCACAAGGCTGCCGAACCAGTGCATTTTCGCACCCGTATGATAGAGAGGAGGAATGCAAAGGAAAACGTCCTCCTTGGTCTGTCCGTGGTGCTTTTGCTCCACGGCGGCGGCGTGCGCAAGGCTTTTATGATCGTGCAGGATCGCCTTGGGGAAGCCCGTAGTGCCACTGGAAAAATAGATAGCGGCATCGTCCGCCTCGGTCAAAGAAACGGCGGGACGCGCACTGTCGCAGGACTCGGTGACCGCCTCGTAGCTTTCGGCGAAGGAGGGGCAATCGTTGCCTACGTAGAAGTAGGCATGGACAAGAGGCGTCCTGCCCACCGTCTGCTCTACACGGCCGATAAACTCAGGGCCGAAGACCAATATTTCGGCGTCCGCCTTTTCAAGGCAGTATTTGATCTCATCGGCGGCGTAGCGATAATTCATGGGAACGGCGATGGCACCCGCCTTAAGCACACCGAAATAGACAGGCAACCATTCAAGGCAGTTCATCAAAAGGATGGCCACCTTGGTGCCCTTCTTCACGCCGCGCGCGAGAAGGAGATTGGCAAAGCGATTGGCGCGGGCATCGAAATCCGCCCAGGTCATCTCTCTGCGGTAGCTGTTACCCGTGGATTGGGTCAGCGAAAACTCGCGCCAGGTGTGAGCCGCCTTATCCGTTGCGCCGGGGTTGATCTCCACTAACGCTACGTCATCGGGGTAAGCGCCCGCGTTTCTTTCCAAAAATTGCGTAATGAGCATTCCGAAGTTTCTCCTAAATCCTGTTGTTACAAATTTAATATAATAATATATTACCACCCTTCCCCGCCAAAGTCAAGTGTTATTTGCGGAAAACAGGAAGAAAAATCTGTTTTTTCGACAGTGTTCCCTCTTCTTTTTTCACATCCTCCGCAAAGAAAAGAAAAAGAAGCAACAATTTTACAAAGAAAAAACGCAAAAAACCATTGCTTTTTTTGCGATACCTGATATCATAGATGCAAAGGGGCGGCATCTCCGCCCGAAAAGGAGCAGCTATGTTTAACACAAAATTGGGTGAAGGTCTTTTGAAGGACAGCTATCTTTTGGCAAAGAAGGCGTTTCTTGAGGTCGACACGGGCATCCACGTCAAGGCTTACGTGGGCGTGCATCCTCAGATGTACGCGGAAAGCGAGTTTGCGGGCAAGTACCTTGACACCTGCGTGCAGTTTTACAAGACCACGGGCGAGGAGGCCTTTCTCGCCAAGGCAACGGAGGTCGTGGAAAGCATTCTCCGCAACCAGAGAGCCGACGGTTATATGGGCGGATACGAGTACGGTGAGGAGTTTGGCACCTTCGGTGTATGGAATCAGGCCTTTACCGCCTACGGTCTTCTGTCTTATTACGAGGTCACGGGCGACGGGCGCGCTCTCGCCTCCGCCGACGCCATGATCACCCACACGGCGAAGCATTTTCTCACCGACGTGACGGCGGACATCCTGGCCGCCCTCAATTACGGCAGTCAGCATATCACCGTGCTTCTCGTTCTGCCCAAGCTCTACCGCCTGACGAAAAAGCCTTTGTTCGCTGAGTTTATGGAGTACATCGTGACCCGCATCAAGGGCTCGGACAACAATTTCTATTCCTTTGACAGCATTCTTTCCCTGCGCAGCAAAAAGGGCATCGAGAACTTTATCGTGCTTCTCGGTATGCTTTTCCGCGAGGAGGCGGTGGGCGGAGAAGAAGCACTTCACGCTTGCGAAAAATATTGGACGGAGCTTTGCGAGACCCAGATCCGCGAGACGGGCAACGGAACCCTCACCGAGCTGTGGACGGAAAACGGAAACGCTCCCGCCTTTCTCCCAGCAGAGGTGAAGCCCAACGAGACCTGCGTGTCGGTGGGCTGGTGTGAGCTGTCCGCCTCCCTCTTCTTCCGCACGGGCGAGGCAAAATACCTCGACGCCATCGAAAAGACGCTTTACAACCATCTCCTTGGCTCTCTTGCTACCGACGGAAGGGATTTTGCCTATTATCAGCCCAATTTCGGTAAGCGGGTGACCCGCACCTCAGACAACATGTACAAGTGCTGCCGTTATCGCGGCTACAACGCCATGAGCCGTATCGAGGACCTTCTCTTCTCCCTTGACGGCGACGTCCTGACGCCTATGCTCTACACCGCCGCTACGCTTGAGGCGGACGGGCTGAGCGTCACCGAGGAAACGTCCTATCCCTACGGCGACGCCGTTGTCTTCCGCTTGACGGCGGACACGGAGCGCGCGTTGACGCTCCGCCTTCGCATCCCTGCCCACGTCGCTCGCTTTACCTTGAGCGCAAACGGCGAGAGGATCGATGCAAGCGCGCAAGACGGATACGTTGTTTTACCACTTACGGTTAGCAAGAAAGAAACGGTTGTAACGCTTTGTTTACATCTTACCCCCTCTCTTGTGCCCTGCGAGATAGACGGAGGCTCCTATGCTTACGTGCGCTACGGCACCGTCCTGCTGGTGCCCGACAGTGCCTTTGGGTATGATGCTTTCGACCTGACCCTGCGTGCCGACGAGACGCGATTTGAAAGAAAGGCGATCGAGGGTTACCGCTTGGCCTTTGAAACCTACGGAAAAGCGGAAGGCAAGGAGCAAAAGGTCACCTTGGTGGATTACTCCTCCGCCGCGAAGGCCTCTCCCACCGATTACACCGTGTTCATCAAGACAAACTAAAAAAACGGCCGTGCCGTCCCGCAAGGGATGACACGGTCTTTTTTTATTCGACTTTTTATTCGACGTCAACGACGGTCAGGAGGTCGTCCGCCACGCGGAAGCGGATCTCGTGCCCCGCGAAGGGGAAGCCGTATATCCGTTCGGGATCGTTTTGATAGGACGGGCGGGGGTCCTCCGCCAAAACGGCGAGAAGAGCCTCTCTCTTTTCGGACGGTATCTGCGTAAGAAGTGCCTCGTCGCAGGAAACGGTCAAGGCGTGATCCTTATGCGCCGTGGCAAAGCCTCCCGAGGCATCGGGATGAGAATCGGTAAAGGGCAGGTAGGGCTTCACGTCCAAAATGGGCGTACCGTCCATCAAGTCCGCCCCCGAAACGATCAGCACTCTTCCCTCCCTCTCTGTCTCCTCCACGCCGATAAGACGAACGGAGGAAAGTCCGATGGGGCTTGGGCGGAAGGGGGAACGGGTGGCAAAGACGCCCTCGGTCTTATTGCCCCCCAAACGGGGAGGGCGAACGGTGGGACGGAAGGTCTCCGAGACCTTCGCCTCGGAAAAATGCCACAAAAGCCAAAGGTGAGAATAGCCTTCTATCCCCTTCAGCGCGTCGGGGTGTCGGTATTCGGGCAAAAAAACGATACGCGCGCGCAGACTCTCCACCCTGCCGCTCTGTCGGGGTATGCCGAATTTTCCGGAAAAATCCGTCTCGGCGTGCGCGATGACGCGCATCGTGATCTCATGGTCGTTTTTCATCTTTCTTCCTCCCGCTTTATTGTAGCACGGCAGGGCGAGATTGTCAAGCCCGACGGTAGCGCAAGCAGGGTGTTTTCCCTTTATTTATGAACAAACTGTTTACTCCGTCCCCTTTCCCGCGCCGCCTCTCCGCGTTTTTCGCTTGCTTCTTCCGCGCAGAGACACGCGCGCCGCCTCGCCTCCTCTTTTTCCTTTTTTCTCCCTCCTTTCCGCGCGAGGATCGCTTTCTAAGGTTCATTTATATATAATGCAGGAGAAAAAGGCCTCTTTTTCGATAAGAGTTTTTTGTTGAAAAAGCCGAAATTGTGAACGGCAAAAGGTCATTTTGACCTTTTTTTCGGTTTACTTTGACCCATGAAAGCGTTTTTCGTCAATTCCGTCGTTCACAATTTGGTTATTATGTAGAAAATGATTTCGCAATATTGCATTTTTACTAAAAATGTGGTAAAATAGAGCGAATAAGATTGACGGTCAAACCGTAACCGTACGCGGTTGCGTTGCGTACACGGAAGGGAGGACGACGACTTGGCAAAGACGAATAGCTTTTTTACAAAAGGCAGAGTGCTGGTTATTGCGATCATCATCGTGCTGATCCTGTTGATCACCTCGCTCATTTTACTCCTCACGGGAAGGGATAAGGGAACCGCGTCCTCGCCCGATAACGTGATCGGGGACAAAACGCAGGTCATTGCGTTGGGAGACGGAACGGTAAATGGGGATCCCTTTGAGCTGTCCAATCTCTTTCCCGGCGATTACGAGTACAAAAACTTCATCCTGAGCATCAAGAACGACGGCGTTCTGGCCGTCACCGTCGGCTCCGACATACTCAAATCCGAGGGGCTTCTCACCGACGTGCTGCAGGTAGACGTTCGCCGCACGGATGCCGAGGAGGCTCTGTACGAGGGTCTTTTGAAGGATATGCCCGACGGCATCCGCGTCCCCGTTGAGGAGGGAGAGCAGACCGTCGCGCTGACCGTGACGGTGCTTCTCGACACCTCGGTCGGAAATGAATATATGGATAGTGAAGTGCGAGCGCGCTTCAGCTTTTGGGTAGCCGAGGAGGACCTGATCCCGACCGGCGGCGCACCCAAGCCCAAGCAGGTCTGGCCCATCGTTTTGGGTGCTACGGTCGGTGCAGGCGGTCTTGGCGCGTTCATCTGGTGGCTTCTTCTCTTCTTGCTGCGACGCAAGAAGGAGGAAGAGGAGGTCAAAGAGGCCCTCGACGTGGATCAAGGCGGTGTTTAACATGACAGAAAGTAAGCTCTCAAGAAAATTGACGGTAGGCGTGTGCATCCTCATCGTACTGACGCTTTGCCTGTGCGTGACCACCTTTGCGTTGGTCTACTCCTCCATTTCCGTTGATAACAACCTGTTCAAAACGGGCAAGGTCTCCATCGATCTGAACGGCGGAGAGCCCATCGTGGAGGAAAACGAGTTCAGCCTCCGCCCCGGTATCACGGTGGAAAAGGAATTTTACATTCAAAACAACAGCACCGACAGCGTATACTACAAGCTGTTTTTCGAGGAGGTCGGCGGCTCTCTTGCCGATCTGATCGAAATCAGGATCCTCTACGGCGGTAAGATCCTCTACACCGGCACGGCGTCAAGCCTGAGCAAGGACACCGTAGCGGCGGCCGACGACATCCTGGCCATTGGCGAAAAGCGAACTCTGACCGCGGTGTTCCACCTTCCCGAGGACACGGACAACGCGAAGAAAAGCGGTTATCTCTCCTTTGACCTCTGTGCCGAGGCGGTACAGAGCAAGAACAACCCCGACCGTGAGTTCGATTGATCTCTCCCGTAACCCATTTATCCCGCGATCCGCAGACTTAAAATAAAAGCAAAAGGAGCGCCCACGCGTGGGGCAACAAGTTAGTATGGCGAACGTAAAAGAAATGTTCGGTAAGGCAAAGGGGGTACTGAACGCCCCCAAGGTGAGGAAGGGTATCGAGATCACCAAAACGGTATTCACCTGGTTGGTGGTAGCGTTGGCGGTGTTCATGATGATCTTCACTATCATTTCCGTCAACACGGTAGACAAAAACGGTACCCGCAGTATTTTCGGCTATCAGTTCTACGTGGTAAAGTCCGACTCCATGAAGGCCACCCACTTTAAGGCGGGCGACATCATCATCAGCAAGGCGGTGGACGTCAACACGCTGGATGTAGGCGACGTCATCACCTTCATCTCCGACAACCCCGACGAATCCAACGGTCAGGCCATCACCCATATGATCCGTGAAAAGCACGTAGAAAACGGAACGGTAAGCTTTTCGACCTACGGTACTACCACGGGCAAGACCGACGACGCGCGCGCCACGATCATCCTCGGCAAGTACGTGACCAAGCTCCCCAACATGGGCTTTTTCTTCCAATATTTAAAGACCACGCCCGGCTACATCATCTGCATCTTAGTTCCCTTCCTGCTTTTGATCCTCTCGCAGGGCATCAACTGCGTGCGTCTCTTCCGCGCCTACCGTAAGGAGCAGAATGAGGCTATTGCCGCAGAAAAGGAAAAGATCGAGGCAGAGCGCGCCGAAAGCCAGAAAATGATGGAGGAGCTGCTCGCCCTCAAGGCACAGTTAGAGGCGCAAAAGAACGGAAGCGCGCAAGCGTCCGATACGCCGCCCTCCGACGACACCCCCGAAGCATAATTCATCCGACCCCATCCCGAAGAGGCGTCGCCTCTTCGGGATATACGAGGGCATGACTGCGGTCACGCCCTCGTATATCCCGATAAAAATAAAAAACGGAATAAAAAAGGAGAAAAATCATGCGCAAGACCACTACGAAGCGCGCACTTCTTACCAGCGTCATGGCACTGCTTCTCTGCTTTACCATGCTCCTCGGTACGACCTTTGCGTGGTTCACCGACACCGCCTCCAGCACAGGCAACAAGATCGTCGCGGGTACTCTTGACGTTCAGCTGTTGATGTTCGACGGCACCGAGTACAAAAACATTGGCGACAGCAAGGATCCCATCTTTGGCGACGGCGAGCTTGCTCAGAACAACAATCTGAGCACCAAATGGGAGCCCGGCAAGACCCAGGTGGCATACCTCGCCATCAAGAATGCAGGCAGCCTTGACCTCAAGTACAGCGTCATTCTGACCGTGAACGATCCCGAGGGCGACCTGTACAAGGCAATGCAGTACACAATCACCCCCGACGCTACCAACACCAACAAGGTAGCCGGTTGGGACGCCTCCGCCGCTCTGCCCGTGATCGCCGCCGCTCAGCCCGTATCCGATACCGTGGCTCTGGGCGCGGGTGCGACCCACTACTTTGCCCTCTCTCTCCACATGATGGAGGAGGCAGGTAATGAGTACCAGGGCAAGGAGCTGTCCTTTGACATCACCGTTCGCGCCGCGCAGCTTGCCAGCGAGTCGGATTCCTTCGGCGATCAGTACGACGCTCTCGCTCCCTTTGAGGACGGTAGCTTCAATTTCTCTCACAGCGAGACCGTTCAGGCCGACGCAGAGGGCAAGTTTGAGGCAAGCGACGCCACCAACACCTTCAAGGCTTGGGGCACCGCCGCCGCAGGTGCTGACGTTGACGTAGATCTGTCTCCCGCCGCTCCCAAGCAGGGCACGCTGGATATCGTTGGCAATTCCGGCAAGTCCATTGCCTCCTACGACATCAGCGTAGCGGGCCAGGCAGACGGCTCCGAGGTTGGCTTCCAGCTCTACATCGGCAAGAATCTGGCGGACGTTAAGGTCTTCCACGAGGGTGTGGAAATGCCCGCTTCCGCTTATACTTACGATTACCTGACCGGCTTCGTTACCGTTACCACCACCGATTTCAGCGTGTACGACTTTGCCTTCTTTGAGGAGGACAGTAAGATCCTGCCTAAGGCAAAGGTCACCGTATACGAGAAGGAGGATCTGCCTACCGATCTCTCTACCGCCAACTCTTTCCTTGGCATCCCCTCCGAGTTTGATGGCATCAACCTGCAGACCGCTTACATCTTTGAGGCTACCGAGACCGAGGAGGAGGCCATTGCCAGCGAGTACAGAAGATGGAACGCTGACTTTGTGATCACCTTTGACAAGGACGTCAAGCTGAATTCTCTCGGCATCGCGGGTCAGTACACCGCTTGGAGCGATGCTTGGCTGGCCTTCACCGCTCCCGCTCTTGCGGATTTCGACGGTGACGGTGAGTTCGATGGCATCAAGGCCGGCACCGCCATTCGTCTTCTGTACGACGCGAAGGGTATTTTGATCAACTACCAGGAGCTGTGCGGTATCGTCAAGGAGTTCCACTGCGGTGCCTTCAACCTCTCCGAGGAGAACCTGGGCACGACTCTTACCGTTGAGCTTCGTCTGTACGAGACCAAGCCCATTGACGAGTCTGCAAGCGGCAACACCTGGAACGAGGAGACCGGCTTCTACTACACCATGGGCGTATTCAACTACACCTTTGATAAGGTAGGCACGGCAACGTCTCGCTAAGCTTTCCCTTTCCTCACCCCTTCGGGGGTGGGGTAAGCAAGAAGCGCAAGTGCGCTTGCGCTTCTTGCTTACCCTGAGATTGTAATGGCAGTGCGGAATAGCCGCCTTGCCCGACTACATAAAACGCTATATTATAAAAGGAGAAAAACTATGCGCAGATCTACTTCGAAGCGCGCACTTCTTACCAGCGTCATGGCACTGTTCTTGTGCTTCACCATGCTGCTCGGTACGACCTTTGCGTGGTTCACCGACTCCGCGTCCAGCACCGGCAACAAGATCGTTGCAGGCACGCTTGACGTAAATCTGCTGATGTACGATGCCACCCAAGGCAAGTACGTTGACATCAGCGAAAGTGCCGCTCCTATTTTTGGCGACGGTGCCCTGGCGGGCAACGACCGCAACACCAAGTGGGAGCCCGGCAAGACCCAGGTGGTTTATTTGGCCATCGAAAACGCGGGCAATCTCGATCTGAAATATGACGTATTGCTGAGCGTGACCGACAGCGTTAACGACCTGTACAAGGCCATGCGCTACACCATCACCCCCGACGCTATGGCTACTGACGCTGCTCTTCCCGCTTGGGATGCCGCCACAGCCAAGGAGGTCGTTCCCGGCACACAGACCGTCAGCGATGCTGACGTGCTTTTGGGTGCTGAGAAGACTCACTACTTCGCTCTCTCCATCCATATGCTGGAGGAGGCAGGCAACGAGTTCCAGAAGGGCGAGATCACCTTTGATCTGACCGTTCGTGCCGCTCAGGTTGCCAGCGAGGAGGATTCCTTCGGCAATGACTACGACCAGGTGGCCCCCTACCCCACCGTGCAGAGCGTCATCATCCCCGAGAACACCACCGAGCCTACCACGATCACGGTGGGTGACGTTACCCTCACCGTTCCCGCAGGTGCTGAGGCCGGCAGCTACATGCTGAAGATCGCCAACGAGAATGAGACCGTCACAAACGGCAAAACCACCGTGGATTACGACATCACCCTGTATCTTAACGGTGAGAAGGCAAGCGGCGAGAACTACCCCGTCACCATCAACGTAGGCACCTTGCTTGACGTAGAGAAGGTGACCCATAACGGTGTTGAAATCAGCACCTTTGATTACGATCCCCTGACCGGCATCGTATCCTTCGCCACCGACTCCTTCAGCCCCTTTGCCGTCATCTACACCCCCTTGGACGTAGAGGATGCGGTCATTGAGGATTGTGAGAAGATCACCGCGGGTGACTTCGGATTCAATCCCGCCACTCTTGATCCTTCCTTAGCCGAGGCTGATTCCGCGTATATCGCCATCAACTACGTGAAGAACGGCGAGACTCGTTACGTCGTTGCCGACAGAGCCACCACTGTAGTTCTTGCGGGCTCCGATACGGTGTACACTGCCGAAAACGGGAACTACACGGCCAAGCCGGCGAGCGGCAAGCTTTGGTCAGAGATCTCTGCTCTGCAGAGCAATGCGCATTCCACCGTATATCTGCTTCCCGGCACTTACAACGAGGGAACGACGATCAACGTGTATTCCAGCATGGATATTATCGGTTTGGGTGACAAGGATGCCGTTAAGGTGATCAAGTTGTCCTCTTCCAACTCCAACCGTCATCTGTTCAACTGTAACGGAACCAAGGCTGACTACATTCAAGTCACCCTGCGCAACCTGTACTTGGACGCTACCGCGAAAACCACGGGCGGCAAAGACAACGCGGCTGTACAGTCCATCCGTAAAACCAAAGTTAAATGTTACGACTTAACGCTTGTCAAAGGCAGCGGATGGGGTAGCTATGCGTTCTACCACAATGGAACAAACACAGTTGCAGAAAACGGAGCTAATGTGGTTTATCCGGGATATCTTTACGCCGAGAATTGCATGGTTGTTTCCGGCACTGTTGCAGACACCGGAAGCGGAAACTCGCGCTTCTATCACTATAATGTAACCTACAACAACGGCGCAAATGTTTACACAAGCAATAGTGGGCGTATTTATAACAAACAAATGGCGCCCGACGATTGGACTTGGGACTAATCTCCCATCCTAACGCAAATCTCCTCCCCTTTTGCGGCTTGCCGCAAAAGGGGTAAGCAAGGAGCATAAGCGCGCTTGTGCTCCTTGCTTACCCTAAGACATTATCACCTCTCTTCTCTTTACCCACGTTGTGGGGTCCCGAAGGGGCTTGCCCCTTCGGGATGTGAGAGGCGTCACCGTGGTGGCGCGCTCTCGGCGCACGAAATGCAAGGCGGAAACGCTTTACATAAAAATAAAAAGGAGAATACCAAAATGACACGCGCAATTTCTACGAAGCGTGCGTTGTTCACCAGCATTATGGCAATGGTTCTTTGCTTTGTTATGATGCTTGGCACGACCTTCGCATGGTTCACCGATTCCGCTTCCAGCACCGGTAACAAGATCGTTGCGGGCAACTTGGACGTGGAGCTGTTGATGTATGACGGAAGCCAGTACGTGAACATCAGCAAGAATGCCGATCCCATTTTCGGTGCTGAGAATTCTCTTCTCGCTCAAAACGAAAACCTCAACACCCTGTGGGAGCCCGGCAAGACTCAGGTCGCTTACCTTGCCATTCAAAACAACGGTAGCCTGGACCTGAAGTACACCGTTGCTCTTGACGTGATGAACGACGAGGGCGACCTGTACAAGGCGATGCAGTACACCATCACCCCCGACGCCAAGGACGGCGCAGCCGTTGCTTGGGATGCCGCAAACGCCAAGAGCGTAGCCGCGCAGAGACAGTCTGTTTCCGACGTGGTGACCCTGGGCCAGGGCGAGACCCACTACTTTGCTCTCTCCATTCACATGAAGAGCGAGGCGGGCAACGAGTATCAGGGCGGCAAGATCAGCTTTGACCTGAGCGTATTCGCTACCCAGGTTGCTTCCGAGGAGGACAGCTTTGGCAACACCTACGACGACGGCATTGAGCTGATGGTTGCTCCCGTTACCCTGGACAGCACCACCCCTCTCACCACCATCCCCGGTGGCGAAAGCATCTTTGACAACGATACGCCCAACGCTCTGCTGATCGCCGACAAGATCGTGGACACCGACAGCGTGCTGTTGGTCACCGAGCAGACCGTTGCCACCGTTTTCTTTGACAACGTAAAGGGTGCGGTCCGTGATGACTTTATTGCAAACGAGGCCCAAAACACGATCGTTCTCTCCGATTGCGACGTGACGATCCCCACGGGCAAGTATCTGGTCAACAACCAGTCTGGCGACACCACCATGCAGGTCATCGTTTCCAACGTGACCATCAACGGTGAGTTCATCGACAGCGTTGCCGAGCTGGCTCCCTATCTGAACAACGTAGCCAACCCCATGGTCTACAACCAATAATTTTGTTTCTCCCAACCCCTTCGGGGGTTGGGGGTAAGCAAGAAATACAAGTGCGCTTGTGTTTCTTGCTTACCCTGAGTTTGTAATGGCAAGACGGAATCGCCGCCTTGCCCGACTACATAGAACGCATATATAAAAAACATACAAAAGAAAGGAAAAAAACCATGCGTAAAACCACCACGAAGCGCGCATTGCTCACCAGCGTCATGGCACTGTTCTTGTGCTTTACCATGCTGCTCGGTACGACCTTTGCGTGGTTCACCGACACCGCGTCCAGCACCGGCAACAAGATCGTTGCGGGTACGCTCGATGTCAAGCTGCTGATGCATAACGGCACAGAGTACGTTGACATCAGCGAAAACAGCGATCCCATCTTTGGAGACGGCTCCATCGCACAAAACAACAACGCCGAGACCAAATGGGAGCCCGGCAAGACCCAGATAGTTTATCTGGCGATTGAGAACGTAGGCAGTCTCGACCTAAAGTATGATGTTCTTCTCAGCGTAACGAACAGCACAAACAATCTTTACGAGGTGATGCAATACACCATCACCCCGGACGCGCATCCTACGCAGAAGCCCATCACCGTCACCGAATACGATGAAAGCATCGGTCTTTCCGTAGAGCCCGGCACCCAGGCGGTCAGCGACGACAACATCTTCCTCGGCAGCCACTCCACCCATTACTTTGCCCTTTCCATTCACATGCTGAAGGAAGCGGGCAATGCATATCAGGATGGCTCTATCACCTTCGATATTAACATTCGCGCCACTCAAGCAAGTACCGAAAGCGACAGCTTTGACAGCAGCTATGATGCCGATGCCGTTCTGGACTTCTATCCTGTCAGCACCGCCTCTCAATTCGCGTATGCGCTCGAAAATCTCCTCCCCGGCACCGGTATTATGCTGACCAACGATATCGTGGTCGCTGACGACCTTGTGGTTGCTGACAACGTGGTCATCAACGGTAACGGTCACACTATCACTCGTTCCAGCGGCACCTCTCTCTTTGCGCTGAATGCCAGCGCGACTGCCGCCTACGACGGTCCTATCTTTACCGTAGAGGCCGGCAAGACCCTGGTGATTGAGAACCTCATCATCGACGGTGGCGCGGTTTGGGAAGGTGAGATCGACGCAACGCTCGGCCGTCCTATCACCAACGTTGGCGCGGTCTGCACCAACGCTATGATCAACGTTGGAGCAAACGGCACCTTGGTCTTAGGCGAGGGTGTTGTTCTTCAAAACAATGACGGTGCCATTCTGATCCATCCCGGCACGAGAGCGGGCGCTTCCGTTATCCTCAACGGCGCGCAGATCATCAACAACAACGGTCCTACAGGTGGCGGCGGTGTCATTTGGGGCGGCGGCTACTTAGAGATCAACGAGGGTACCAAGATCAGCGGAAACTACTGTCCCGGTCTGGCCGGCGTTATCCGTATGGTAAGCAGCTGCAACATGACGATGAACGGCGGCTCCATCACGAACAACAAGAGCGGCACCGACGGTGGTGTCATTTGGGGCTCCGGCAAGTCCATCTACAACTTCAACGGCGGAGAAATGGCCTATAACGAGGCTCTCGGCACCGGCGGAGCGATCTACGCAGGAACCACCTCTGTCTTTAATATCAGCGGCACTTTCGAGATCCACGATAACAAAGCCAAGAACAGCGGCGCGATCCGTTTGACAGACCACTGCCAGTTCAATATGACGGGCGGCTCTTTCTATAACAACGTCGGCGCTGAGGATGTGTCCGTCTACGCTTACAACGCCCCCATCTCCATGACCGGCGGCACCTTTGCAGATGAGATGTACGTGTGGAACGGTAACGGTATTACGATTGGCAAGGCCAACATCACCGGCATTATCCATTACGACCTGGAAACCAACCACAATACCGCCACTCTTGCGTCCGAGTTCAACGCTTTCCGCTTCACCGTAGACGAAGGGGATGCGAATTTCGCAAACTTCAACCTTAAGCCCGCAAGCGGTTACGTCTACACCGAGGGAGATGAAGAAAAGCTCATCTGCCTTAACGAAGGCTATACCACCTATTGGGATGAGTCTACCCGTTCCTTCCGTCTGACGGCGGAATAACCCTCTCCTTCCACTCTGTCAAAGAAAAACCTATCCCCACCCCTGCGGGGGTGGGGGCAAGCAAAGGGCATAAGGCTCTTGTGCTCTTTGCTTGCCTACTTCGTCCATACAGATATAAAGCTACAGACAAACCGTTCGCTATCCGTTTTATCAGGTGAAAGGAGGGCCATTATGGGGTTCCCATTCAAACAACAGCATAATGAGGAGAAATCAGCCGACAAGGCTTTTAACCAAAGCTTTACCGTGTCGGTGATCAGTATATTGCTTTGCATCGTCGCGCTTTGCTCAACAAGCTGGGCTTGGTTCAGTGGCAGTGTGACGTCGGGCGGCAACGAGATCTCCGCCGCCTCCTGTGACGTGCAAGCGATCTTTACCTATGCCGTGACCGACGGCATCGAGGAATTGGCGGCAAACGCCGACGGCACCTACACGCTGGCGCAGGGTGTGACCTATACGGTAACGGTCTCTGCCGAAGGAACGGCGCGCTCCTCCTATTGCATTCTGACGGTTGACGGCCAACACTACTTCACCCAACAGGTGGACACCGCCGCGCCGAACAACGTGATCTCCTTTACGCTCACCTTCACCGAGGAGGACAAGGTGATCACCTTCAGCCCTCTTTGGGGCACCTCCAGCCGCACGGAGCGTGATCTGCATAACGGCGGCGTCTATACTGACAACGATTTTCGCACGGTAACACCGTAACATGCCCTTTTGACTCAGAGAGGATACGACCATGGCCCCCACTGACATTTGCATCATTTGCGGTGCGCCCATTCCCGAGGGTAGACACGTCTGCCCCGAATGTGCCGCACGCCCTGTAAAGAAAAAGGCGGACGTTCCCGCCGCGCCCACTCCCCAAAAGAAGCTTCGTCAAAAAAAGAAGCCCCGTTCTTGAGCCCCCTCGCCCCAACCTTTTTTAGCATTATCAAACTATTATGCTCTATTTGCACTCTATTCTCGCCGTGCTTGGCGTTTTAGTGATTCTTTTCTATGCCGTGCGTCTGCACCGCTTGCGCACCTATTTGCGCTACCTGAATATGGAGATCGGCAGAACCACGGGCCGTGAGCAAGACTTTTGGCGTGAAGAAAAGCGTCAACTGATCCGCGCCTTTTTCATGCCCTTCTTTAAGCTTTGAGCAAGGCATCCGAAGTCAGCAAGAAAAAACGCCCCCTGTCTCGGGGCAGAAGACTCCGTACTTTAGTACGGAGCAAAAAAATCGGTTGTAATGGCAATGCGGAAGCACCGCGTTGCCCGATTACATATTAAATTAAAAAAGGAGAAAAATCATGCGTAAAACCACCACGAAGCGCGCACTGCTCACCAGCGTCATGGCACTGCTCTTGTGCTTTACCATGCTGCTCGGCACGACCTTTGCGTGGTTCACCGACACCGCCTCCAGCACGGGCAACAAGATCGTTGCCGGTACGCTTGAGGTAAAGCTGCTGATGTATGCCAACGGCGATTACGTAAACATCAGCGACGAAAGCAAGCCCATCTTTGGAGATGGCGCTATTGCCGAGAACAGCCTCAACACTCTGTGGGAGCCCGGCAAGACCCAGGTTGCTTACCTGGCCATTGAGAACGCGGGCAACCTCGATCTCAAGTATGACGTAGTGTTGACCGTAAAGGACAACAACGGCAAGAAGCTGCACGAGGTAATGCAGTACGCCATCACGCCCGACGCAATGGGCACCGACGCTGAGGCTCCCGATTGGACCGTCGGTCTTGACGTTGTTGAAGGCGAGCAGACCGTGGCCGAGGCCACCGCTCTGGGCGCAAAAAAGACCCACTACTTTGCACTTTCTCTGCATATGCTGGCAGAGGCGGGCAACGACTATCAGGCGGGTGACATCACCTTTGATATCACCGTTCGTGCTACTCAGCTTGCCAGCGAGGAGGACTCCTTTGGCAACGAGTACGACGCAAACCTCGACCTTATGAACACCGGCGTGTCCCGTGATCTTGAGGACGGCTCCACTGTCTTCTACTCCAACGAGGACGACTCGGTTACGCTGCTTGCTCTTCCCGAGAATCTCGGCAGTGAGTACGTTGTTCCCGCAGAGGTTACCGATCTGGGCACTAAGCTTCAGGGTGTTACCCTCGACAAGCTGGTCATTTCCGCCAACGTAACGAATGCGTACAAGGCTCTTGATAGCGCAACCATCGGTGAGGTCATTATTGAAGAGGGCGCTACCACGATTCCCGACCGTATGTTCTACAAGGCAAAGGTTGATAGCATCGTGATTCCCGATAGCGTTACCACCATTGAGACCAACGCTTTTGCACAAGCTACTGCCACGACCCTTACCATTCCCGCCTCCATCACTGACCTCGGCGATGTTGCGTTTGGTTACATGCCCAATCTTGAGACTGTTTACATTGAGAGCAGCGCCGCGCTTCCTCACTACGCCTTCCGCGCTTGCCCCAAGCTGTCCACCGTTGTGTTCACCGGTGACGTAAACATCGGCACCACGAGCATAATCTTCAGCAACTACGAGAGCGGCGGAAAGGACGACATGACCTTCTACGTTACCTCCGAGGAGAACGCAGAGGCGCTCAAGGCCTGTCTCGGCACATACAACGATACGGCAACCGGCACCAACCGCAACAAATGGACCGTTATCGTTGGTATCCCCACTCCTTAATTGTTTTTGTAAACAAAGCAAAAGACGGACTGCCTTTGGCGGTCCGTCTTTTATTCTTTTCGCAAGGGTCTTGATTTTTGGAAAAAAACGTGGTATAATAAGGCATCCGATCCGTCGGAAATAAAACGCTGTATCCTGCTAAGCAGGAGCGGCAGTAAGAGGTATTTATGTATACGCAAGCATCTACCAAGGCAAAGACCCGTAAGCTCACTATGATGTCGCTGTTATGCGCCATGATCGTGGTGCTTCAGCTCATCCCCACCTTTTTCGGCACCGCCCTTCCCTTCACCCTGGCGCTGACTCCCATCATCATCGGGGCGGCACTCTACGGCTGGCGCGAGGGCGCGTTTCTCGGCTTGTTCTTCGGTGTCGTGGTCTTTCTCTACGCCATTTTTGGCTGGGATCCCTTCACGGGCGGTCTGTTGCAGTTTAACTTTATCGTTACCACCCTGCTTTGCCTTTTGAAGGGCGCGGCGGCCGGTGCTGTGGCAGGGCTTCTTTACCGTCCTATCGCAAAAAAGAATAAAACGGCGGCCGCTCTCGTCTGTGCCGCGGCGGCCCCCATCGTCAATACGGGTGTGTTTGCCGTCGGTATGCTGACGATTCTGCGCGATTTTCTCAACGACTTCGCGGCGGCAAACAGCAGTGGCGATCCCGTAACCTTCTTGTTCGTGGGGCTGATCTCGGTAAATTTCTTTATTGAGCTTGGCTCTAACCTGCTTTTAGGTGCCACGATCGCAAGACTGTTAGATTACTACAGAAAAAAGAACGGCGAGGGCGCGTAATGCTTCTCACCTTTAACATTGGAAACCGAGTGATCTCCCTCGGCTTTGTGAAGGAGGGGCGGACGGTGGCGCGCGCCTCCCTTGCCTCGGACAAGGGACGGACGGCGGATGAATACGCTCTTTCCCTCCTTGCTCTCCTTTCCCTGCACGGGCTGAAAAAGGAGGATTTCAGGGGAGCCATCGGCTCCTCGGTATTCCCCGCGCTGACCGATACGGTCCGCGAGGCGGTGAGCCTCGCCCTTGCCCTTCGCCCTCACCTTTTGGGCAGTGGCATCCGCACGGGGCTTGACATTCGCACCGAGGACCCCTCGGAGCTTGGCGGCGATTTGGTTGCCACGGCGGTAGGGGCTTTGACCAAATACAAGGGGCCGTTGATTCTCGTAGATTTCGGGACGGCCATCACCTTTTCCGCCATTGACGGCAACGGTGCTTTTCTCGGCTGTGCCATCGCGCCCGGGCTTTCTCTTGCGTCTGCCTCCTTGGCAGAGGCCACGGCACTCTTGCCCGACGTTTCCCACAAGGCTCCCACCCACGTCATTGGCAAAAACACGGTGGAAAGCCTGCAAAGCGGCAGACTGTTCGGTACTGCCGCCATGGTGGACGGCATGCTCTCTCGGATCCTTGCGGAAATGAACGAGAGCGCGACGGTCGTGCTGACGGGTCATTCGGCTCTGGCCGTAAGGCCCTACCTATCCACCGCCAGCGAATACGCGGAGGATCTTCTGCTTTTGGGCCTTGCGACCATTTACGAGAGGAACGAGAAGAAGAAAAAACGATAACGAAAAAAAGTGCTTTCGTGAGAAAGCACTTTTTCTTATTTAGAGACAGGCGTGATAATCGGCTTACCCTCTCTGTCGAGGAGGGGCGTGAGACCGCCCGCGTAGCCGCTTGACTGGAAGAGATAGTTAACGCCCGTCTCTCTGTCCACCCATATTTGCACGCTTCCCATGCCTTGGGAATAGGTCTTTACAAATCTCTTTTCGTCTGCCATTTTTTCTCCTTTATACGTTTGGCCTGCCGATTACAGTCAGGGGTGCCCGCGCTTCCAATTCCTTTGCGTTGCGAACGAAATCCTCCGCCGTCAGGTCACGGGGGCGAAGGATGGTTTGGGGTGCGGCAAAGCCCAGCTCATACATAAAGACCCCGTCATAGCCGATCTCGTCCAACACATCCATGAAGCGCACCCAATCCACCTTGCCCTCACCGGGCAACCAATGTCTTTCGTTGATGAAGTCGTAGTCCGACACGTGAAGGGTGACGATCTTGTCCTTCAGGGCGCGCATAAACTGGTCATTGTCTTGGGTCAAGAGGTGGTTGGTATCAAAGCACACGCGCAGACGGGAGTCTGCGGTGATCAGCTCAGCAATCTCCTCCGCAGTGTTGCCGAGGCAGGTACGGGGCAGGTCCTCCACGGCAAGAGTGATGCCCTCACGGGCGGCCACCTCAGCCAAGGCCGCCAAGGAATCCTTGGCGCACTCTATCATTTCGGCACGCTTCTCGGGCGCATTGGGCTCACCCGAAGGATGGATAACGGCGAGGGGAATGCCTGCCTCACCGAAGCGGCGGAGAAGGTCACTTTGATAGGCAAGGGTGTTCTTTCGCACCTGAGGGTCAAGGGAGGCGATATTGTTGCTTTGAAAGGGTAAGAAGGGCAGGTGGGCCGACCAAGGGTCCATGCCGCAGGCGCGCGCCAGCTTAGCCCCTTCCGCAAAATCGTAGGTAGCGTACACGTCTGTCGCAAAGGAGAACTCAACAGCCTCGATCCCCGCCCTTGCGTAGTGCTCCATGGCGGCGGCATCATAGGGCTTGGAGCAAAGAGAAAAACCGATCTTCCGTTTCATATAAGCCTCCTAGAAGAAACGAAGGGCAGGGCAATCGCCCTGCCCTTCGGCACGTAAGCTTTTTTATATTACAGCTCAGCGAAATACTTGATGGTGCGAACCATCTGAGAGGTGTAGGAGTTCTCGTTGTCGTACCAAGAAACAACCTGAACCTGGTAGGTGTCCTCGTCGATCTTAGCAACCATGGTCTGGGTAGCATCGAACAGAGAACCGTAGGTGATACCGATCACGTCGGAGGAAACGATCTGATCCTCGTTGTAACCGAAGGAAGCGGAGGAAGCAGCCTTCATAGCGGCGTTGATGCCCTCGGCGGTGACGTCCTTGCCCTTAACAACGGCAACCAGGATGGTGGTAGAGCCGGTGCAGGTAGGAACGCGCTGAGCGGAGCCGATGAGCTTGCCGTTCAGCTCGGGGATAACCAGACCGATAGCCTTAGCGGCACCGGTGGAGTTGGGAACGATGTTCTGAGCGGCGGCACGAGCGCGGCGCAGGTCGCCCTTTCTGTGGGGGCCATCGAGAACCATCTGGTCGCCGGTGTAAGCGTGAACGGTGGTCATGATACCGCTCTGGATAGCGGCATAGTCGTTCAGAGCCTTAGCCATGGGAGCGAGGCAGTTGGTGGTGCAGGAAGCGGCGGAGATGATCTTATCGTCAGCCGTCAGGGTGTTCTCGTTAACAGAGAAAACGATGGTCTTCAGGTCCTTGCCTGCGGGAGCGGAGATAACGACCTTCTTCGCGCCGGCATCGATGTGAGCCTGAGACTTCTCGGTGGAGCAGTAGAAGCCGGTGCACTCCAGAACAACGTCAACATTGTTGGCGGCCCAAGGGCAGTTAGCGGCATCCTTCTCGGCAGAGATCTTGATGGTCTTGCCGTCTACGGTGATGGTGCCGGCCTCGTCATCGGCGGTAACGGTGTGACCGTCGTAACGACCCTGAGCGGTGTCGTACTTGAGCAGGTGAGCGAGCATGGAAGGCTTGGTCAGGTCGTTGATGGCAACAACCTCATAGCCCTCAGCACCGAACATCTGGCGGAAAGCCAGACGGCCGATACGACCGAAACCATTGATAGCAACTTTTACAGACATGGTAAATTCCTCCGTGTTTATATAAATATTTTTTTGATAACCCTTTGATGAGAGAAAGGCAAGTCCTTCCTCACCAATTTAGTATTGTACCACATTTCTTTTCCTTTTGCAAGGGCTTTGAGAAAATTTTATCAATTTTGTCACATTTCACCAACGCCGCCACTTTCTTTCGGGTGTTTTCGTCGTTTTTTCCGTCCTTCCTGCCAGGCTGTGAGAAAATAACGGGGCAAAGGAAGCAAGCGCGACACTCGCCTTGGCTCTTTTAGGGTACGATACGCCCATTCCATTCCGCATTTTTGAAAAAGCGCGGGGGCGCGCGATGCTCTTCCCGACCAAACGTCGAAGCTTCCGCCGAGCCCCACGCACAGACAAGAAAGCCCTTCCCTGTGCGTGAGAATATACTCTTCCTGCCTCGGATATCCCAAGCAAACGAAAAGGGCGTGGGGCGAGAAGGCGCGGATCCGTTCTATGGGGTCGCCGCCGTAACCGGAGGCATAGGCGAAGGACAAGTGCGGATATTTCTTTTTCATCCGTGCGGCCGCCTCTCGCGCAACCCCCTCCCGCCCACCGTAGAAAAAGAAGCGTGTGCCTCTATCGGCCAAAAACAGCAGGGTTTCCGCAAAGGCAATGCCCGCGCACCGCTCGGGCAAGGGTGCGCGAGCAAGGCGGGAGGCCAGCACGACGCCTTGTCCATCGGGCAAGAGCAGATCGGCGGCGCGAAGCAGGGTCATTTCTTTTTCATCACGCAAGGCGCGGGCGTGGACGGTCGCGCCGGGGGTAAATACGGCGTAAGTCCCTTCCCCCTCCATTTTTTCCTTGGCGAGGCAGGCGGCGGCGAGGGGGGAAAGGGGGGCGTAGCCGAGTCCGCATATCTCCACACGCGCCCCTTCTCTTTTCTGTGTTTTATATGACTTCATAACGCGTCCCCCATTTTTTTGATATACATTCATTTTTTCCTTCCCCCCTGAATTTATGCGAAAAGAAAAACGCGGCTTTTTTTCCAAAGCCGCGTTTGCTTGTCAGACATTATAAAATTCGATCTCCTTGGGACCGTCAAAGGGGTCAAGGCCTGAGTTCTTCAGCCGTCGGGGAGGCAGACAGGATACCGTCCTTGACGGTGAAGAGGCTCATACAGACTCGTTTTTGAGCTGCTCGAGCACGGAGACCGTCTGATGAGGACAGCTCAGGTCCTTCACCTCGGGTGCGATGGGATTATAAAGCCAATGCACAGCGTTTTTGATAACGGTGCGCACGTTTTCGTTGTAGAAGCTACGGCAAAGCTCGTGACCGGGCTGGAAGTAGAACACCTTGCCCACGCCGCGATAGAAGGTACAGCCCGAGCGGAAGATGTTGCCATCCGCATACCAAGAGGCGAAGATCAGCTCGTCGGGCGTGGGGATGGCAAAGGGCTCGCCATACATCTCCTCAAACAGCTCAAAACGCTGAGGGAGTCCCTTGGCAATGGGATGCTGAGGAAGAATGTTCCAGACGATCTCCTGCTGGTCTCTGCCCCAGGTCAGGTCGCCCGTGGTGCCTACGATGGCGCGGAAGGGCTTGGAGTGGTGACCCGAATGAACGGCAAAGAAGCCCATACCGTGACGGTACACTCTGTTTCTGATCTTTTCTACGATGTCGTCGCGCACCTCGCCGTGGGCCATGTGTCCCCACCAAATGAGAACGTCGGTGCTTTTCAAGACCTCGTCGGTCAGCCCATGCTCGGGCTCGTCGAGCGTGGCGGTACGCACCTCCACGTCGTCACATTCGCCAAGAATGTCGGCAATAACACCGTGAATACCGTTGGGGTAGATCTCGGCAACAAGGGGATTTTTCTTTTCGTGTCGGCCCTCATTCCATACGGTTACTCTGATCTTGCTCATTTTCATTTCTCCTCTTGAAAGGTAAAATTAATCTTCTTCCTCCTCGTCATCGGTCTTGGACACGATAACGGAGAGGCGGTTGATGCGGTTTTCACCCATTTCGGTGATGACCACGTAGGCGTTGCGATAGGTGAAGCTGTCGCCCTCGTGAGGGTCGGCATCCAGCATTTCAATGGCCCAACCACTAACAGTAGTGTAATCAGACTCGAAGTTGCGGTCGTCCACGTCGAGGAAGTCGAACATATCCTCCACGTTGGCAGAGCCGCTGACCTCCCAAGAATTCTCGCCCGTTTTAACGAACTCGGTCTCGATCTCGTCGCTTTCATCCCAGATATCGCCCACGATCTGTTCAAGGATGTCTTCCATGGTGATGATGCCCATGACACCGCCGTACTCGTCCAGCACGAAATCCATGTGATTTTGCATCTCACGCATCTCCGCCAGGGCGGCGGGCAGCTTCATACTGCTGTAAACGAAGGAAGGCTCCTTCAGGTGGTCGCGCAGGTCACCGATCTCTCCCTCATCCACGATCACACGGTAATAATGCTTAACATTCAACACGCCAATGATGTGGTCAAAGTCGTGCTCGTAGACGGGGAGACGGGTGTAAACGCTATTTGAGATAATGGAAGCGATCTTCTCGGGCGGGTCGTCCACGTTGATGGCGTCCCAATCCAAGCGGTGGGTAAGGATCTCTCCCACGGTAGTGTCGGCAAAGTCAAGCGCGGATTGAAGCAGATCGCTTCTCTCCTCATCCAAAACGCCCTCCTCGCTAACCGTCTCAATAATGGTGGAAAGCTCCTCCTCGGTGACGGTTGGCTCATCCTTTCTTTTAAAGACCGCATTGGTAAATGCCGCCACAGGTCCTGCGATAGGACGAAGAATGAGGGTAATGATATAAAGGGGATAGGATACCCCCCTCGCAAAGGAAAGCGATGCCTGCTTGGCGGCGATCTTGGGAATGATCTCGCCGAAGATGATGGTCAAAACGGTGATGATCACGGTGGCGATCACAGGGCCGCTTGCGCTGCCGCCAAACACCGTCAAAGCGAACATGGTAGCGATAGAGGAAGCTGCGGTGTTCACCAGATTGTTGCCGATCAGGATGGCCGAAAGAAGGCGGTCAAAACGCTGTTGAATGCGTAAGGCAAGTTTTGCGCGCGAGGATTTCTCCGCCGCCTTTTCAAGACGCATAGGGTTGACGCTCATATAAGCGATTTCAGAGCCGGAGAAAAAGGCGGAGAAGAGCAAAAGCGCAACGATGAGTGCGGCGATTACGATAGGATTACTCATCCTCTTCCACCTCCTCTTCGTCACGACCGGCAACCGCCAGCTTTGCGGTTTCGATGTGGAAGGTGGCGCGCTGAATGCGTCCGTCCTCCACCTCAGTTACCGTCACGTGAAGGTCATTCCAACGGAAGGAGTCCTCTTCCTCGGGCGTGTGTCCGAGTCTTTCCGCCACAAACACGGCGGCGGTCATACGGGCAGGGAATTTCACAGGGGAGCTATATTTCATACGGCGGAAAACATCCACCAAAAGTAAAGCAGGATTTACATCAAAGTAGTTTCCGCCCAGTTTTACAAAGTCATGGTTTACCACGTCGTCCTCGTCATAGATCTCGCCTACCAGTTCTTCAAGGAAGTCTTCGACGGTGACAAGCCCCAAGGTCTCGTTTTTCTTACCGCGCACGATGGCGATGGACGTCTTGCTCTTACTCATTTTCGCCAACTCGTCATCGATGTCGGCATCGAGGGAAACAAAATAAGGCTTCGCCAGCATAGTGGCGAGAGAGAAATCCTTCTTCTCTGCCACGGCCTTGAGGAAGGTTCTGGTATGTAAAAAGCCGATGATGTGATCCAAGTCCCGTCTGTACACGGGAAAACGGGAATACTTGTGGGTGCGAATAATGGCGAGTATCTCTTTTTTGTCCATGCTTCGCTCAATACCGATCACATCCTCACGAAGGGTCAGAACGTCCGCCACCTTCTTTTTGGAGAACACCAAGGCAGAATGAAGCAGGTCTCCCCGATCTTCGTCGATGACACCCTCCTCCTCAACCGTCTCAAGAATGGTGGAAAGCTCCTCCTCGGTAACGGTGGGCTCATCCTCCGCCTTCAAAATGCGGCGAAGAAGCTTTGAGATCGACTGAAACAGAAAAGCCACAGGGGTGAGGATCGTCACCAAAAACGAAAGAGAGCCCGAAGTCAGCATAATAAAAGAGTCACTATGGGCTCTCGCATAGCTTTTGGGGATCATTTCGCCGGCTAAGAAGATCACAACTGTGGTAACAGCCGTAGCGATCGCCGTCATCGCGGCCTCGGTAGGGCTGTAACCATAGCTTTCCTTCAAAAAAGCGAACACGTTTACAGACAAAACCGTGGTCAAGGACGCACAGGCGATGTTTACGATATTATTTCCAATTAAAATTACGGTAATGGTGCGCTCATAGTTTGCCTCAAGCTTTAAGGCACGCTTCGCGCGCTTGTCACCGTCGTCCGCATATTTTTTAATACGGATCTTGTTCATCGAGGAAAGAGCGCTTTCCACCGAAGAAAAATAGGCGCTGAACAGAATCAGCAGGGCGATAAAGAAAATCAGTAAATAACTACTCGGGTCCATGGAAGAAAAAACCACACTCCTTTATATTGACATTGCCGTTATTATACACTTTTTTTCGTCTTTTGTCAAGAGAAAACGAAGGATTGTCGAAAAAATCCCCCCAAAAAAAGAAAAGAAGGAGAGAACGTGCATCCTCCCCTTCTTAATTTGCAAATAATTGTTTACATTATTTTGGAAAGATCCGCCTGAAAAAGCGAGAAATAGGGTCTTCTCTCTCCCGTCTCTTCTCTTCGCGCAAGGGAATGGGGGGCATATCCTCTTTTTTCCTTGGAAGCAAACGCTTCTCGGCTTTTCTGTTCGCCAAGGCGTTGAAGGGACGGCCATCGTGGCTTTTTCCCGCGTAATGCCCATCCGACAGCAGACCGTCGAAAAACGCTCGGTCACCCGTTACAGGGGGCGCGTCTCCCAAGGGGCGATAGACGTATTCCGCGTCGGTCACGTAGACCTGCGCGGGGAAATCGCGCCAAGGCACGAGCAAAAGCCCCACCTGTGTCAGGCTTCGCTTTTCTCTTTCGGTAGGAGAGGGCACGACACCGTCCCCCGCCACGTCGTAATAGACCAAGGTATGCCTGTCGCAGCTTTCCGCTTTCAGACGGTCGGCGGGTAGCCAAACGGTGATGCCTCTGTCGCCGCGAGGGTCTGCATCACAGGCATCGCAAAGCAGCTTTCCCGAGTCTCTGCAGACCCGTCTTTCCACAAGAGACGGATGCTTGAAAAAATGTCGTGAGAGCGTTTGTCCCTCGTGCAAGGCGAGCATCACGCCGTCAAAGGCATCCAGATGAGGGCGGCCCATCACCCCCGCGTCGCCCTCCGTGCCGCACCAGACACCGCATAGATAGTAAGGCGTGTAGCCTACAAACCACCTGTCCTTCCCGCCCGCCGTGGTACCCGTTTTACCCGCCGTGTCCACCAAAGCGGAGAGGGCAAGACCTTCTGCGCTTCCCTCCTCCACCACCGAGCAAAGCATATGAGTCATCACCGAGGCCGTGGCGGGAGAAAACACGCTTTTTCTTTCCTCGGGCGGAGACAGCAGCACCCGTCCCGCACCATCCGTCACCATATAATACGTGGTACACGAGGGCTTGACGCCACCGTTTGCCAGGGGGAGATACCCCTCGCAAAGGGCGCGCAGGCTGACGCCGTAGGTGAGCTGACCCAGTGCAAGAGGTGCTTCCGCCAAATCGGTCAGCCGCGTGCCGTTGGCGGCGGTGGCTTGTCTGACGAGAGTAGAAAAGCCGAGCCCAGAAGTGAGGACGCTGTAAATATGCTCCGCCCCCAGCATACGGTACAAAGAGACCGCCACCGTGTTTTTGGAATGACGCAACGCCATACAAACAGGGGTGAGTCCGTCATAACGGTCGGGCGAGTTGCGCGGCCAAGGGGCCTCATCCGCAAAGCTTTGCGGTACGTCGTCAAAAACGGTGGCCTCGGTGACCAGTCCCTCCTCAATGGCGGGGGCGTAAAGAGCCAGTGGCTTAAGAGTAGAAGCGGGAGGGCGAAGGGTGTCGGTGGCACGGTTGAGAAGCCTATCCGCCGTCTTGCGTCCCGCGCCGCCGTATATAGCCAACAGGTCTCCCGTCACGGGAGAGAGGATGACCGAGGCGGCAGAAAAGTCTTCTCCATAGGAAGCAAATCGCTCGTCGCTTTCAAAATACGCGTCTAAAGCCTCTTGCGCCCTTTTGTCCATAGCGGTATAGATGCGCAAGCCGCCTCTATATAAAAGTGCCGTGGCGGAGGCCTCGGTATATCCTCGCTCTACGAGGGCGCGCTTCACGTCCGACAGCACCGTTTCGGTGTACCAGGAGTGCGCCTTTCCGCCTACGGTCTTTTTATCGCAAAGAACCAAGGGCGTTGCCTTAGCCTCCTCCGCCTCCTTCTCGGTGATATACCCGCATTCATACATACGCGTCAGCACGACGTTCCTTCGCTTCAAGTGCGCGTCGGGGTGCGTGTAAGGGTCATAATGAGCAGGAGCTTTTGTGATAGCGGCGAGGCTGGCTGCCTCCGCGACGGAAAGCGCGTCGGGAGCTTTGCCAAAATACGCGCGCGACGCCGCGCCCACGCCGATATAGCCCCCCGACAGGGGGACGATATTGAGATAGGCCTCAAGGATCTCCGCCTTGGTATGCCGCCGTTCAAGAGAGAGGGCGCGGGCGATCTCCCTCGCCTTTCGTGCCACCGTTTTTTCCTTCTCTCCGCCGATGTTTTTGATCAACTGTTGGGTGATGGTAGAGCCACCGAAGGAGGTGGAGCCGAAAAGGCGACTGACAGCCGCCTTCAGGGTGCGCGGAACGTCCACTCCCGCGTGACGGTAAAAACGATGATCCTCGATGGCGACGAAGGCGTTTTGCACCTGTGGCGAGATCTCGGAGAGGGGGGAGCGCAGACAGATCTCGCCGCCATGGATCCGCTCCTCCTCCCATTCCACGGCCGTGTAGCCCGACAATCCCTCTACGGTCACGCCTCCTTCGGCGGAATAATAGACCCTCGTAACGGTGTCGTTCCCTGCGGCGGCAAAAAGTGCCTCATCCTCCTCGGGGGAAACGGCAAGGGCAAAAAACAAACCGCCCCCCAAAAGACCTAACACCAAAAGAGAGACGAGAATCAAGGCGATTACCCGTCCGATACCCCTTCTTTTTGCCTTCTTTTTTTCCATACACCTTGCCTCACTGTTTTTGTTTCCAAGGTTAGTATCAACAAAACCCTCTCTTCCATCGCAAAAAATGATTGGCAAGCAAGGGGATTTTTTCTTGCAGTAAAAAAGAAAAGCCGTTTCGGCATAGCGCAGAAAACAGCTTTTCCTTGTATCAGTCTCTTGTTTTTTTGGTGAAATCCTTCGGGTCATAGGTCACGCGGTGCAGGTATAATCCGTCGGGAGGTGCGGTGGCACCCGATGCGGTGCGGACACGAGATTCGAGGGCATGCTTTACCCCTTCGGGCGCAAGCTTGCCCGTCCCCACCGCTACGAGGGTGCCCGTAACGATGCGCACCATGTTATAGAGGAAGCCATCCCCCTCAATGCTGAGTGTGTAAAAGGGGTCGCTCCTCGTCACCTCACACCGAAAAACAGTGCGAACAGGGGAGCGTGTAGGCGAGCCCTCAGCGCGGAAGGCGGAAAAATCGTGCGTTCCCACCAGGTGTGCGGCCGCCTCGTTCATTCTTTCCACCCCATCGGGCAAAAAGGGAACAAACACGTGCCAGGCGCGGCTTTTATAGAAGGGGTCCATGACCCTGCCCGAGTAGATCAGATAGCGGTATTCCTTCTTCAGCGCGTCGTAGCGAGGGTGAAAGCCGTCCTCCACCGCCATAGCCGTCCAAAGGCAAAGGTCGGGTGGGAGATACGGCGCTACGGCTTGGGGCAATTTATCGGCGGGAACGGGAAGCGTGCCGTCAGGCAGAGTGACGGTAAGACAAAAATCCTCCGCGTGCACGCCACTGTCGGTGCGGCTGCATCCCGTCACCGTGGCGGGCACGCCAAAAAAGGCGCGAACAGCCTCGGTCAGCGCGCCCTGCACCGTTCGTTTTTTCGGCTGTGCTTGGAAGCCGTGGAAATGCGTTCCCACGTATTTGATGTGACAAAGGTACTGCATGGTCTTACACCAATATGCCGAAGGGCAGATAGATATTGGCCAGCACGATGGCGGCACCAAAGCCCACCATAATGAAGAGAGACACAATATCAAAGGGACGCAGACGAAGCTTTACGAAGCGCGTTCTGCCCACGTCGCCTCTGTAGCAACGGCACTCCATAGCGGTGGCCAGCTCGTCGGCACGGTTGAAGGAGGAGACGAAGAGGGGGATGAGAATGGGAATGAGTGCCTTGGCCCTTTTGAGGATATTTCCGTTATCGAAGGCGGCACCTCTTGCCTTTTGGGCGTTGATGATCTTTTCGGTCTCCTCGATGAGAGTGGGAATGAAGCGGAGGGCAATGGTCATCATCATGGCGAAGTCATGCACGGGCACCTTGATCTTTTTCAAGGGGGACAGCAAGGATTCGATGGCATCGGTCAAGACGATGGGGGACGTGGTATAGGTAAGCAAAACGCTGGTGCCTATTACCAAAACCACCACGCGGAGTGCCATCAGCAGGGCGCGAATGACGCCCTCTCTGTAGACGGCGATCCGCCAAAAGCTCCAAAGAGGTGTCCCCTCACCCTTGGTGAAGAAAAGATTGATGATCATGGTGAAGAGCAGGATGAACAGGATCGGCTTGATCCCCTTCAAGACCACCCGCAGGGAGAGGCGCGAAAAAAGCACCATCACCACGGCGGAAACCAAAAGTGCCAAATAGCAGTAGAGGTTTTTCGCTAAGAAAATGGCTACGATATATAAAACGGTAAGGATCAGCTTGATGCGGGGGTCAAGACGGTGCAAGACCGAGTTGCCCGGAAAAAACTGTCCAAGAGTCACGTCCTTGAGCATAGGCTTCCTTTCTCGCCAAAGAGGGCGAAGTGATCAACGCGCGCGAAGCGCGGAAAGAATGGCGTCGCGCATACCGACGACGGTATACAGCTCGCCCGAAAGAGGGATGCCTCGCCTGACAAGCTCCTCCGCCAAGCGGAAGACGGCGGGCATATCGAGCCCTGCCTCACGAAGCAGGTGCGGCTCGGAGAATATTTCGGAAACGGTGCCGCTTTTGAGGAGGCGGGCACCGCTCATCATCACGATGTTCTCGCAGTATTTTGCCATATCCTCCATGCTGTGACTGACGAGGATAACGGTGGCGTTTCTCGCGCGCCTATAAGCGAGCAGACCGTCGAAGATCTCCTCCTTACCGCGAGGGTCAAGACCTGCGGCGGGCTCGTCCAGCACCAGCACCTCAGGGCGCATGGCGATGACGCCCGCGATGGCGGCGCGCCTCTTTTGCCCTCCCGAAAGCTCGAGGGGGGATTTCTTCATCAGCTCCTCGGAAAGTCCCACGAAGGCGGCGGCCTCCTTGACACGCTCTGCGATCTCCTCCTCGGAGAGACCCATATTGCGAGGACCGTAGGCAATGTCCGCCTCCACCGTCTCGTCAAAAAGCTGATACTCGGGATATTGCATCACGAGACCCACGCGAAAGCGCACGCGGCCGATGTCCTTTTTATTTTCCCAAATGTCCTTTCCATCAAGAAGCACTCTGCCCTCGGTGGGCTTTAAAAGCCCGTTGAGCATCTGCACCAAGGTGGATTTGCCCGAGCCCGTATGCCCGATCACGCCCGTGACCTTGCCCTGCTCAAAGCCAACCGTCACCCCATCTAAGGCGGCGATCTCAAAGGGAGTATTTTTGCCGTAGACGCAACGAACGTCCTCCAGCCTTAAAATTTCCATAGCGTTCCTTCCTTAATTCCCTTTTTGAAAAATGGCACAAATGGCATCCGCGCATTCCGCCACGTCATAAATACCGACGGGCAGGTCCACCCCTGCCTCGCGGAGGGCGTGGGCAAGCTCGGCGCTTTGAGGCGACTCAAGCCCGATCCCGTGCAAGCGGGCGGGCTCGGCAAAGACCTCGCGCGGCGTACCGTCCATCAGAAGCGCGCCGTCATCCATGACCAGAATACGGTCGGCGCGCGCCGCCTCGTCCATATAGTGAGTGATGTGAAGGAGGGTGATGTTTCCTTCTTTATGCAGTTTTTCCACCGTTTCCAGCACTTCTTTTCTTCCCTTTGGGTCCAGCATAGAGGTGGATTCATCAAGTATCATCAAGGTGGGACGCATGGCAAGCACGCCTGCCACCGCCACTCTTTGCTTTTGTCCGCCCGACAGGCGGGAGGGGGCGTGGCGGGCGTATTCGGTCATGCCCACCGCCTCAAGTGCCGCCGCCACTCTCTCATGCATCTCGTCGTAGGGCACGCCCAGATTTTCAAGGCCGAAGGCTACGTCCTCCTCCACTACGCTGGCAACCAGCTGGTTGTCGGGGTTTTGAAAGACCATACCCACCTTGCCGCGCAGACGGAAGAGGGCTTCCTCGTCAAAATCGGGAGCGGTCAAGCGCTCCCCTGCCACGGTGAGGCTTCCCTCCGTTGGTTGGAGAATGCCGTTGAGCAGCTTGGCGAAGGTGGATTTGCCCGAGCCGTTGTGCCCGAGCACCGCTACGTATTCGCCCGCACGGACGGAGACCGTCACGTTATTTACGGCGGGAATGGCTTCCTTTTCCTTTTCATACGAAAAGGAAAGCCCCCGCGCTTCGATCATATATTCCATCTCGATCCTTTCACTTAAAGGTGCAACGCACCGAGCTTCCCGCAGGAAGCGACACGCCCGTCGTAACAACGGGCAGACCGATCTCATCCGCCTCCGTTACACCGCCACGTCCTCTTGCCACGCGCAATTCGGTGATGTACCGCATCGCCGAGGCGGAAAGCCCCGTGGTATAGGAGTTGAGCAGGAAAAAGAGAGGGGTGTCCGAGAGCAGCCTTGCCGAGAGTGCCACGAAGTCGTCAATGCTCTCCTCGATCTTCCAAACCTCCCCCGTAGGGCCTCTGCCATAGGAGGGAGGGTCCATGATAATGCCGTCATACTTGTTGCCGCGCCTCAGCTCTCTTTCCATGAACTTGCGGCAATCGTCCACGATATAGCGAATGGGCGCGTCGGCAAGACCCGACAGCGCAGCGTTTTCCTTGGCCGCCGCTACCATACCCTTTGCCGCGTCCACGTGACAGACGGCAGCACCCGCCGCCGCCGCGGCGACCGTTGCGCCGCCCGTGTAGGCAAACAGATTAAGCACCCGAATGGGGCGTCCCGCCCCACGGATCAGGTCGCCAAACCAATCCCAGTTCGTGGCCTGCTCGGGGAAAAGTCCCGTATGCTTAAAGCCCATGGGCTTGATGACGAAGCGGAGAGAGCCATAGCTTACCGTCCATCTTTCGGGCAAGCGGTTTTCGCCCCAAGCACCGCCGCCGCTCTTCGAGCGGTGGTAGCTGGCATCCGCTTTTTTCCAAAGAGGATGCTTTTTCTCATTTTTCCATATGACCTGCGGATCGGGACGAATGAGAGAATATTTTCCCCACGTTTCAAGCCGTTCGCCGTCCGAGGCATCAAGAAGCTGATAATCCTTCCAGTTTTCACTCACCCACATGGTGTCGTCCTTTCTTATTTGAAGAAGCGTTGGAGGGCAGAGCCCGCGTTTTGCCCATGGCAAAGAGCAATGGCCAAGGCGTCCGCCGTATCATCGGGCTTGGGGGGCGCGGGAAGCTTTAGGAGCGAGGTAACCATAGCGATGACCTGCTTTTTCTCCGCCAGGCCGTAGCCCACCACCGCCTGCTTGACCTGCATCGGTGTGTATTCCCCGATGGGAAGATGATGCTGATGGGCACAAAGCAAGACGATGCCGCGCGCCTCCGCCACGGTGATACCCGTGGTACGGTTGTTGTTGAAGAATAATTCCTCAATGGCCATCTCATCGGGCTTGTATTTGTCCATCAGACGGGTCACGTCGTCATATATCATAGAGAGGCGAGCCTCCACAGGAGTGTGGGCGGGTGTGGTAACAGAGCCACAGGCCACCGGGTAAAACCTGCCGCCTACCGCTTCGATCACGCCCCAGCCGACGATGGCCAGCCCGGGGTCTATTCCAAGTATCCGCATCGCGCCCTCCTTTTTGACATACTAATTCATATTATTTTACCACAAAAACATTTTTCCGTCAAGGGCTTTGGAGGGATAGATGACATATTTTAGCAAAAAAGAAAAAGGGGATTCTATAAAATCCCCTTTGTTTGTAAATCATTGTTTGCATTCGAAAGTTTTTTGCGATTTGCAGAAAGCAGAAGAGCAATCAAAGCGAACAGGGAAGCACCCGTGACGAGTCTTAACACAAGATAGGAAGGGCCGATGTGCTCGGGCACAAGCAGAAGAAAGGAAAGAAGCACGCCGCCCGACGCAAGGAGCGGGCGGAGGACGGCCTGCCGCGAAACGGTAAAGGGCACGACCTTCAAGAGCTTACCGAGGCTGAGGGCAAAATTAAGCAGCTCCGTGATATAAATTACTGCAACGTATCCCCACGGTCCAAGCAGAGGAAGAAGGATCAAAACGCCGATCACCGACACCGCCGCGTCTGCGATATTGACGCCCATGGAGTAGACTTGAAGACCTAATCCTTTTAGGTGCGCATCCACTACGCTGTCAAGATACATAATGGGCACGAGAGGCGAAAGTGCCCGCACGTAAGCCCCCACCTCGGCATTGTGATAAAGAAGCTCGCCCAGGTTTTCCGCGCCAAGATACAAGAGCGTGGCGGAGAGGACGGCAAACAGAAAGGAGAGGCTGACCGCCCTCGATGCCAGGCGAGACAGGCGCGTTTTCTTTCCCTGTCCCTCAAGTTCAGCACACTCGGGCACGAGAAGCCCCGAAAAGGAGGCGAGGACGGCAGTCGGAAACAGTACGATGGGAAGCGCCATGCTGTGCATGGCGGCGTAGGAGGCTAACGCTTCTCCGCGCGGCAAGCCACTCCACCCAAGGCAAATGGGAATCAACAAATGCTCTATCGTCACCAGCCCCGAGCGCGCGTGGGCAGCGACGGCACAGGGGAGCGCATAGCCCACCACCGCTCTTCCCTCTCCTCCCACGCCTCCCCCTGCAAGTGAATGGCGGGCGAGGTCCCATCTTGCCTGGACGAACAGAAAGAAAAAGGAGCATAGCTCGGCAACCGAGGAACCGCCCACCAAGGCGAGGCAAGCCATTTCCACGTTGCCGTCGGCGGCCAAGGACAACCCAAGAAGGGTGAGCAGGATACGCACCGCTTGCTCAAACACTTGGGTAGCGGCATTGTGGGACACCCGTCTGACCGCCACGAAATACCCGCTATACACCGCCGACAAGGCAATGGGCACGAGGCTGACCGAAAGAAGGCGAAGGGAGGAACGGGTGCGCAGATCGGAAAGAAGGCGCGTGGCGATGAGATCCGAGCCAAAATAAAGGGCAAAAGAGGCAACACCGCCGAAAAGAAGGGCATAAAGCACCGCCGCGCGCAAAATGCGCCCCGCTCTCGCTCCCTCGCCCCGTCCCAACGCGGATGCCACCAAGCGCGTGACGGCCAAGGCGATCCCCGAGGTGGCAAAGGTCACGGCAAAGGCGTAAACGCTCATCGTAAGGGAAAGGAGTCCCATCCCCTCCGCTCCTACCTTCTTCGTGATAAAGGAATTGAACAGCAAGGACACCACACGCATCAAAAGAGCGCAAGCGGCCAAGGTCGCGCCATTTTTAAAAAACTGTCGTTTCGTCGTCATGATACTTCCCTTTCGCTTCATATAAAACAAAATATGAAGGAAAAGGAGAAAATAGAATTGAAAAGAAAAGCAACCGCGTCACCCTCGTGACACGGTTGCCTTTTATTGCGTTTTGAGAGATCTTGCCATAGCGGAAGCGGAGCGTATCCACTGATCGCCAAGGATTATTTCTCGACCTCTTCCATGGTGTAGATCTCAAGAATATCGCCTTCCTTCAGGTCGGCATAGCGTTCAAGGGTGATACCGCACTCATACCCCTCGGCAACCTCGCGGACGGAGTCCTTAAAGCGTTGCAGAGAGCCGATCTTGTTGGAATACTCCTCTCCCTCACCCAAGGGCTCGGGCTTGCGGTCGAAGATCACGATGCCGTCACGAACCACACGGACGAGAGACTGACGGGTCACCTTTCCGTTCAGCACGTAACAGCCCGCAATGGTCATTCCGATACGGGCGACGTGGATCAGCTCGCGTACCTCTACGCGGCCCTGTGCCACCTCCTTATAGGTGGGTGCCAGCATGCCCTTCATGGCCGCCTCGATTTCCTCGATGCACTCGTAAATGACGCGGTAGGTGCGAATGTCTACGCCGTTTCTCTCGGCGGAATCCGCCGCGCCCTTATCGGGACGGACGTTGAAGCCGACGATGATGGCATTGGACGCGTTGGCGAGCATGACGTCGCCCTCGGTGATAGCACCGACGCCCGCATGGATAACGGATACGCGGACCTCCTCGGTGGAAAGCTTGAGCAGATTGGCCTTGACCGCCTCGGCGGAGCCGGCCACGTCGGCCTTAACGATGATATCCAGCTTTTTGAGACCCTCTGCCATCTGGGCAAAGAGGTCATCCAGATTGGTATTTGCCTTGGAGGCGTTTGCGGCGGCCTTGGCCTTTTCGCGGCGTTGCTCAGCCAAGGAACGGGCCATTTTCTCATCCTCAACGGCGTTGAACTCGTCACCCGCAGTGGGAACCTCGGCAAGACCGATGATCTCAACGGGAACGCTGGGGCCTGCCTTCTTGATGTTCTTGCCCGCGTCGTTCACCATAGCGCGCACACGGCCTACGGCAGTGCCCGCGATGACGATGTCGCCCACCTCAAGGGTACCCTTTTGAATCAGAACGGTGGCAACGGGGCCGCGTCCCTTATCCAGGCGAGACTCGATGATGAGACCGCCCGCACGGCGGTTGGGGTTGGCGCGAAGCTCCTTGACCTCGGCTACGAGAAGCACGCTTTCCAGCAGATCGTCCATGCCCATACCCGTCTTAGCGGAAACGGGAACGCAAATGACGTCACCGCCCCACTCCTCTGGCACCAGGTCGTACTTGGTCAGCTCCTGCTTGATCTGGTCGGGACGTGCGTCGGGCTTATCCATCTTGTTAATGGCTACGATAATATCAATGCCTGCGGCCTTGGCGTGGTTGATGGCCTCTACCGTCTGGGGCATGATGCCGTCATCAGCCGCCACCACAAGAATGGCGATATCGGTGGCCATAGCACCTCTGGCGCGCATGGCGGTGAAGGCCTCGTGACCGGGCGTGTCAAGGAAGGTAATATCCTTGTCGCCCAGCGTCACGCGGTAAGCACCAATGTGCTGGGTAATGCCGCCCGCCTCGCCCGCAGTCACGTGGGCGTTACGAATATAGTCAAGCAAAGAGGTCTTACCGTGGTCAACGTGGCCCATCACGCAAACGACAGGCGCGCGCTCCACCATATCCTCCGCCTTATCCTCGGCCTCGTCAAAGAGACGCTCCTCGATGGTCACGACCACCTCCTTGGTGACCTTAATGCCCATCTCGTCGCACAGAAGATACGCGGTATCGTAGTCTACGGTCTGATTGACGTTGGCCATAACGCCCATCATCATCAGCTTCTTGATGACCTCGGCGGAGGTCTTCTTCATGCGGCTGGCAAGCTCGCCCACCGAAACCTCGTCGGGGAGGGTGATCTCCAGCTGCTTTTTGCGAGCCAGCTCGGCCTCAAGACGCTTTTGCTTTTCCAGCTCCGCTCTTTCTCTTTCCTTTTGGGAGCGATTGCCACCCTTGCCCTGGGGCTGCTGATTGTTCTGCTTTTTCAGCTTCTGCTTACCCGCGTCGCCGCCCTTGCCCGTATAAGGCGCATAACGGTCGGAGTGAGTGTCGTCGTACCTCGAAAGATCGTCCACATAGGCGGTACGGGTGTCCACGATACGGTTTTTATTCTTGACCACCACGCTCTCACCCTGACCGCCCGCTACGGGCGCGGTGGGCTTTAGCTCAATGGTGCGAAGGGTCTGCTTTTGCGCCGGCTTTTTATCTTGCTTTTTATCCTGCTTTTTGTCGAAAGCCTTGGCCTGCTCGACCTGCTTTTTCGTCTCCGTAACGGCGACGGGCTTCTCCTCGGGCTTTTTCTCCTCGGGCTTAGCCTCTGCCGTCTTGGTCTCCTCAGGCTTTTTCTCCTCAGGCTTTTGCTCAACGGGCTTTTGCTCTACCGTGGGAGCGGCCTTTTGCACGGGAGCATCCGACAAAATGGTCGCCTTTCCGTCCAAGTAATCCTTCAGGTTGGTGATCTGATTCTCATAGGTAAGGTAGCTCATAACCAGATCGAAATCCGCGTTATCCAAGTCTCCCTTGACCTCAAAGGTGGAGAGAAGGGCGTCAAGGTCCTTCTTCTTCATCCCAACATCCTTCATAAATTGCGCACGTTTTATCGGCATAAGACTCACCTATCTTCCTCTGTCGAGGAATCCTTTCCTTTGGCGTAGATTTTAGCAAGCTCTCTCGCGAAGCTTTCATCCGTGACGGCTACCGCCGCCAGCTCACCCGTTTTTCCCACGGCCTTGGCCAGCCTTTCACAGGAAACGGGAAGCGAGAGAAGCGAAACACGGTAAAAAGAGGTTTTGTTGCAAAGCTTTTTCCTTGTTCCGTCCGAGGCCTCCTCGGACATCAGAACGAGGAAGGGAGGGTGCTTTGCGGCCAGCGCGGCACAAACGAGAGATGTTCCGTGTACCGTTCTTCCCGCGCGTCGGCAAAGGCCAAGAAGCTTCAGAAGCCTTTCCGCCTCGCCCTCGGGCAAGGCGCGCTCAACTCTCTCCTTGTTCATCCTTCAGCTTTTCCTCCAACGCGTCGTAAACCGCATCCTCGATCCGTGTCTCGTAAGCGGCCTCCAGCCTTTTTGCCTTGCGCGCTTTTTTTAAGCAGGCAAGGGAGGGACAGAGGTACGCTCCTCTACCGGGCGTGCGCCCCGTAAAATCCAACGAGATCACGCCCTCGGGAGAGCGCACCACACGGATCAGCTCTCGCTTGGGAAAATGCTCACCGCAGCCAACGCAGCGGCGCTCGGGGATCTTTTTTGCTTTCGGTTGGTTTACCATCGCGTTTCTTTCATCCTTTTACCTTATGCTTTATGCTTTGATATCTATCTTACAGCCCGTCAGCTTGGCGGCGAGCTTTGCGTTCTGTCCTTCCTTACCGATGGCAAGGGAGAGCTGATCGGCGGCCACCTTAACGAGGCAGTTGCGCTCACCCTCCAAGGTAACGGAGATGACGTTTGCGGGAGACAGAGCCTCCTTCACGTAGGTTGCCAGATCCTCGCTGTATCGGATCACGTCTACCTTCTCTCCGCCCAGCTCAGCCAGCACAGCACCTATACGCATACCGTGGTTACCGATACAAGCACCCACGGGATCCACGGCAGGGTCGTTGGAATAGACCGCGATCTTACTGCGAGAGCCTGCGTCGCGGGAGACGTTTTTGATCACCACGGTGCCGTCCTGGATCTCGGGCACCTCAAGCTCAAAGAGGCGTTTTACAAGTCCGGGGCAGGTACGGGAGAGAGTGACCAGAGGTCCGCGCATCTCGCCGCTTCTCACCTCGGCCACGTAGACCTTCAAGCGGTCGCCCACCGTGAAGTGATCGCCGGGCAGCTGCTCGGAGCGGAGCAAAACGGCGCGGCTGGTGCCGGTATCGAGAACCAGACTTCCGTCAACGTCGTCCACCTTATAGACGGTGGCGGTGATGATCTCTTCCTTCTTTTCCTCATAGGCCTGGGTCACAATGGCCTTTTCCGCCTCGCGGATGGCCTGAATGATGACCTGCTTGCCCGCCTGAGCGGCGAGACGGCTGAACTTGTCGGTCTTGATCTCAAACTCGACCACACCGCCCATCTTGTGACGGCGGCTGATGGCCTTGGCATCCGCAAGCGAGATCTCGGTCTCGGGATCGAGGACCTCCTCCACCACGGTCTTTTGCTGATACAGCTTCATTTCCTTTTTGTCGGGGTTGACGTGCAGACGCACGTTAGCGGCAACGCCGCCTCTTTCCTTTTTCAGAGCACCCGCCAAGGCGGCCTCCAGCTTTTCAAGCATGTACTCCTTGGAAATGCCCTTCTCTTTTTCAAGAAGGTCTAACGCGTTAAAGAGCTCGGTATTCATAGTATATATCCTTTCGTAATCAATCTTCAAAATAAACGGTGCGGATGAGGGAAATATCCTTTCGCTCATAGGTATACTCGGTGTCATCCTCCGTCACCACCGTCAGGGTGTCCTCGGTGACCTCGGACAGAGCGGCCACACGGCTCTTTACGCCGTCCACCGCCTTAAAAAAGCGGATCTCCGCCACCATGCCAAGGCAAGCCTCGATGTGCGCCGTGGTGCGAAGCTCCCTCTCGATGCCGGGAGAGGAAACGGAAAGACGGTAAGCGTTTTCAATGGGGTCTGCCTCGTCCAGGACAGGGTCAATGGCCCTGTGCACCTTCTCGCAATCCTCAATGTTGATCCCCTCGTCGTTGTCAATGGTGATCTCAAGCTGATACTCCGTCCCCACCTTGGCGTACACCACGTCCCAAACGCGGTAGCCCAAGCCCTCGATCACAGGGGTCAAAAGCTCCGTAACGGTCTGTACAACGTTTTTCTTCGCCATAGTCTTCCTTTCCGTGCTGACGCACAATGACTCACACAATAAAAGAAGAGTGAGGTGACTCACTCTTCCATCCTATCCTTCATAATCTACTATATTATACCACACTTTTTTAAAAATGCAATACCTTTTTGAAACTTCCCGTTATTTTTTTATCGTTTTCTCTTTTTTTATCAAATTTTATTAAAAAAACGCAATAATATCGGGGGAAACCGGAGCCCCGGTTTCCCCCGATGGGGGTCAATAATCGTTATTCCACAAAAAGGAGGGGTCACCCTCATGGCCATAAGAGCCCGTGCCGCAGATGATGTCCTCGGCACTCGCGGGGATGCGGTTGATGTCCGTTACGTAATGCGTATTTTGCTCGATGAGGTTATAGGCATCGTTGACGTAGGTCTTATAGACCTCTTTCTTTTGCTGCTCGGGGTCTGTGGCGCGAACGTTCAGGATATAGTTGCCTCTTAACAGATTGTTATAGGTTTGCTGACCCTCGATATGCTGCAAATAGATGAAAAAGCTTCCCTTGTAGCGGTTACGCAGGGCGGTGAGATATTTCACGTCCTCCTCATCGGTCAGATCGAATCCGTCATTCTCGCCGGATGCCGCGCCGTAGGATTGCTCTACGATCACGTTGTTGTAGCATTCCCAATGAGAGGTGGCGCCGTCAAAATAAATGGAACAAAGCTGATTGCCCAGACCGTCACCCGTGGAGTTGGACATCACCACGAAGTTGTCGTGAATGAAGTTGAAATACCCCTCCGTGTCACGCAACGCGTTACCACCCGCTACGTAGATACCGCCACCGTCACCGATGTTTCGCATAAAGTTCGTTGTGTAGTTGTAGGCGATCTCTACATTGTAAAGATTGCAGAATTTCTCGCCGGGATTGTACTTGGGCGCGTTGTAGGTGTATCCAAGAGAAATAGCGCTATAAGAGCACCTGTCTACGGTATTGTAGGTAACGGTCACGTTTCTGCCGTAATGGAGCCAGATGGCAGCAGAGGAGAAATACTCCCACGCCACGTTGTAAACGTAGTTATCCGTCACGGTCACGTTCTCAATGTGGTTGACATCCGTCTTCCAGTGGCGCTCGTGGTTTCCGTCGCCCAATTGGATGGCACCGCCGCCGAGATTCTCAAAGGTGCAGCTTTGCACTCTGATATTCTCCAACACGTGCTTGCCGAAGATCGCGCGGGCAGGAAGATCCACAAAATTACAGTTATATACTTCCAATCCGTAGCAGGAGTCAAGCCAGATAACGGAGCGGTCGTAGGAGTGGTTGTTCTCCTGCACCTCCCTGTCGTACACCTGACCCGTAGCACCGCTGGACGCCAAGGTGACGCAGCCGTCGTTGTGAGCAAGGTAATCGTCATCCATTCCCGTAAAGCGAAGGTCGGAGAAGATCACGCCTCCCACCTTCGTAAGCTTGAACATATAATCGTTCGTAGCGTGGGCAAAGGTCTTGTCGGAAACGTCGTCCTCGCTGTAATAGTACAGCTTACCGCTCAGCTCGTCGTAGTAGTATTCTCCCTCGGAATCCACATAGCACAGCGCATCCTTCATAAAGATAACTCTGTTTTTGTGGGAGTAGCCCTCTCTACGCTGGTAGTTGACGTATTCATCCTGTTCCAGATAAACGGCAACGTGCTTCTTTCCGTTCGCGTCGACCGCGAAATCATCGTAATCAATGCCCGAAACGTGGATGGTATTGGCCCACCACTGGCCGCCCAGGTGCATTTCGGGGCCGTAGCCCTCCAAGGCATAGCGGAACCAGGTTTCATCCGCTACCTTTGCGGCAGCCAGATCCATTTCGGCCTGCATTTTGGCCTTGCCTGCCGCATCGGCCTTGTCATATTTTGCTTTCAAGGCGTTGTAGGCGGCCAGGTTTCTCGCCCTGCCGTCCTCCATCTCGGCGCGCAGATCTCCCACCAATTCCTCGTATATGTAGTGCTTCGCCTGCTTTACGGCATTGGTTTTTATCGTCGGCTGGTATTTTTTCAAAGAACCGACGCTGTCGTCTGTCACGATCTGATCGCGAAGCTCTGTAAACTTCGCACAGTAAGCCTCGTTATCGGCAAACTGAGAGGGCTCGAATTTCGAGAAGGCCGTTTTCTTTGCTTCGTCGGTTCCTTTATACGCATCGTACTGCGAGATCATATCGTCCAAAGCAAGACGGGCGTACTTCTGTTCATTAAAGGCGGCAAGATATCTTTCGGATGGATCTTTCAGTGTGGGAACGGAGTCAATGGTCAGCTCTTTTCTTTGATACCGCCCCTCCATATCCATCAGCGCCAGGAACTGCTCCTTGTACACCTCGAAAAGCGCGTCCAGGTCGGGACGGGAGGCGGGATACCCGCTCTCGCTGTTTGCGGTCAGCGAGAAGGTGTCGTATAACTTTTTCACTCTGTCCCAAGGGCCGTCGTAGTCGTGCTCGAACATCGTGAAGTGAACGTCGGGAGACGAGGTGTCACGACCGCCCGCGTAAGAGAGGTCTGCCAGCGCGCCGTCCACGTAGAGGGCGCGGAAGCAGGGATAATTGCCATCGGCATCCTTATTGAGCTGACACACCCAAACGTTGTCGGCGTATTGCGCAAAATCGCTGTTGATGCTTTTGGTGGTAGTCAGAACGCTGTTTCCGCCTGCTGACGTGATCTCGAACGTGGAGAACAAATAGGGCATATCGGCGTTTGTAAGTGTCTGCTCTTCGTAAACGCCATACTCACCATCGTTCAAAACCAGATAAACACGCGTAGGAGTACCTACGGCCCGAAGCAGCTCCTTACACCTGGAGAAGCCTGCGGCGAAGCTGCGGAAGGGCGCGGTCTTGGAGCCGTCTCCGCCCGCCGCAACGCTTGCATCTACGTAGATCCACTGCTTTTCATAGCAACCGTCAAGGGTCGAGACGATTTTGGCATAGGTCTCCTCCTCCCCTCTCACACCGTTTTTGTCCTTCATCGACTCGTAGATGTAGAAGAGAGAGGTGGGGCCGTATTCCTCCTCGGAGGTTTCGATATAGTATATGGTAACCCCGCCCTCGGGATCTATCAGCTTTACATAGCCGCGCACGAAAACGTTCATCATGCTGACCGCTTTATCCGTGTTCTCATAGCGCACGGTAACGGCAAAGGTGTCTTCGTCCACGAAGAAGGGGGAGTTTCGTCCCGCATCGGAATCGTAAGCGACGATCTTATAGTCGTAGTTGTCGCTTTCAATGCTCGGCAAGGTGTTCGCGTTCACGTTGACGATGGCACCGAGCTCCACGACGTAACCGTTTTTCCACATTGCGGCAACAGACTCTGCCTCGCAGGAGAAATAATAGCGAATACCGTCCTTTTTTGCATCCTTGCGGATGCCGTAGCCCTCGTAGGACATCCAGACAGCCTTAAGACTCTTTTCGATCGTCTGCTTTACCTCATCCTTGTCCGTCAAGAAGGAGATCTTGCCCAAAACGGAGAACAGGATGCCTGCCGCGTCGCCCATTTGCTCCGCGAGCAATTCGATCCTCGCAATGTACTCGTCACCCAAATCGAAATAGTATAAAAGATCCGCTACCTTGTTTTGCGCGATCTCCGCCTCTGTCAAAGCGCGATCATACACGCGGACGGAGTAGGCAGTACCCGCCAAGCCCATCAGAAGCTCGAACCTGTTGCCTGCTTGGGCGGGAGTGCGGTAGAACCTCTCGGGAATCTTCAGCGTCTTGATGCCTTCCGCGTTGCTGTATATATCATATCTCGCGGCACCGTTCTCGCAATCGAGAGCGATGGAGTAGCTCACGGTCTCATCCAGCTCCAGCTCACCCCAGGTGTAATCGCTGGATTCCGGCCCGATGCAAAAGCCGAAGGGGTCGGAGGAATCCCGATAGTTGTAATAGTTGCCGGAGGGATGGTAATACCATCTCTTTTCAAGCGAGCAACCGATGCTGGTGCGATAGCAGGAGTGCAGCATCGCACGCAGGGGACCGAGGGCAAAGCCCATCGGGTGATTGACCGTACCATTCGCGCTAACCTCGTCTACGAAGCGCTCCATCTTACCGTCCGCGCCCTCAACGGTGATACCAACGGGATTGTAGACGAACTCAACGGTATAATCCTCGCCGGGCAAAGCGGACGAAGGCATATATATACCAAAGTCTCTCTTCGCCTTCCATTTGTTTGAAAGCTCGGTAGCACTCAGGTTCGTTTCGCCGCCCGTTACCTCCTCAATGTCCACGACGACGGTAAGGCCGCCGTTCGCATTCGCCTTATAGCCGCCGGTAAGCGTAGCGGACTCGGAGGGATTCAGCGCGTTGGACCAGCTGAGCGAGGTCTCACCGCCGTCAACAACACCCGAAGAAAGGCTCTTGTACGCGGAGGCAAAGAAGGTAAGGCCATCGGTGACGTACAGCGTGTTCTCAACGTCAGGCATTTTGCCGACAAGTGCCACCACCTCTTCCATCTTTTTCTCTATGAGCGCCTTGTCATCGCTGAAAAGGCTTGTGGAAAGCATACCGTCAACGATGGCTCTCATGTCCGGTCTGAGAGTAGCGTACGCCGAAAGATCGGCACCGGCATATGCCAGCACGTCTACGACGGCGTTGTGCTGCTTTTCCGCCTCGGTCAAGGCGGCGTCGTACACCCTGAGGGAGTAGAAGGTGCCACTCATACCGTTGAAAAGAGAGAAAATGGGGAAAGATGTGTTCTCTTTTGCCACGGCTTGCATTTCCGCGATCTCTTTTGCGGAGTAGACCTTCGCCGCGGGATAGTAAGTACCCGTGTTATAGGTGATCAAGTAGCTGACCGCCCCGACGTCATCGGTGGTTTTGGAATAAGAGGCTACGATGCCCGCTTCCCTTCCAATCATCTTATACGCATCGCGGTAGGTATACTCTTCGGCGTCAGCATAGGTATTGACGATCTCTTTTACCTCGCCCGTTATCTGCCAGCGCACCATATACTTGTCGCCGTCAAGCTGTCCCTTGCCGGGAATCCACGTGCCGCACAGCAAGCCGAGACGAACGGAAGCGATAGCACTGGCCTTTGCGTCCACTATCGCATCCAGGGCAGAGCCATGCTCCAGGGTAAAATCAGCCAAATCAGCCCAAGCCGCAGGCAACGTAAGGCCGATATTAGAACGGTCGGACGAAACCTGTCCCGCCGTCAAGTGGAAGCCAAAGCCGTTTCCGTTCGCTTCCTTGGCGAAATCAACGCCCGCCGTCTTAGCACTGTCGCGCAAAACGATATCCGTCGCGCCCGTGGCATCCATTTTGTTTTTCCACTTGCCGCCCGCAATATCTACCGTAGCGTCGTCACCGAAGGCGGTGTAAAGACCGATCAGGCTACCGCCATTCTCTGTCCTTCCTCCGTCAGCGCCTATATAAAGAGCGTCATATTTCGTTAAGGAATGAGTCCCCGCAGGAGCCATCTCGGACGGCGCAGCGGGCGTCTCGTCCTTGGGGAGCACCTCTTCGGCCGCGGTTGCCACAAAGGGGAACGCGCTGAGCAGGGTGCAAATCAGAAGAAGCAGACTGACAATTCGTTTTTTCATAGTGTTTCCTCTATAATATAGTATCAGATATTTGGCTCTATTTTAGCATAAAAAAATTTCAAAAGCAAGGTAAAAATCTCCTCAAAAATAGAAAAAAATAAAAGTTATTTTATTTGTTTGTTATTTTTTTCCATGTTATATCACGCTTCCCGCCGCTCGTCCGTAGGGATACCTTGCTTTTCGTTTTCACCGTGCAAATGCTATGCTTTCGACCTGTTTTTTTGTTGAACACGAGAGTTTCTTTTGCGTAATATTTTGAAAACGCGCGGTTCTCTTCCCCCTCTCTCCGCAAGAGAATAAATATCCACCCGCATAGCGGGTGGTATTTCATTT
>JAZRGD010000109.1:0-18020 GCA_045644045.1 Eubacteriales bacterium | reverse complement strand
CAGTCAATATATTATGCTGTGGTCGAGCCTTCGGGCTGCACGGTGGGATCCACTTGCTCGGGTTGTTCACCTTGCGCGGGCTGTTCACCCTGCTCTGGTCGTTCACCCTGCTCGGGTTGTGCGGGGATCACGGAATACGCGACATACACGTATCCCTTACGGACGTAGCCACCGTTTTCTACCGAATATTTGATACGGTACTCACCATCTGCGATTTCGCTCTCGCTTCCCGTCAGAGCGACGTAGCCCTCATCCTGACGCAGTTCTATCTGCGATTCGTCGGGAATTCCGTACTTGAAGGCTTGCTCGCATACGAGCTGCTTGAAATCGTCATAAGAAAGTGCTGTTTGCGATTCTATGCTCACGTTAACGTCCACTCGCTCGGTGTAGGCCAGCATCAGCGCGCCGCTTGCATCCAAAGTGCCGACAAGATCCACATCGACAAGATTCACGGACTGCCCATCGACAGCGTCAAACGCAACGGCGGCAACCTTGGAGGAACGAATGCCCTCGGAGGTGGCGATATAGGCAACCACGCGGTAGTTGCCGGGGATCAGATGCGGAAGTGTGACCTCAAAGCTACTCATCGCTACGGAAAACTCCTTCTCTTCCGCATATTTCACCTCATCCAAAACAGTTTGCTCAAGGTGAATGATACCGCCTGCGCTGTCCTCAAGCGCGATGACGATGTGATAAGGCTCATCCTTAACAAACAGCTTCACGTCATTGACGGTGAGAGTCAAGCTGTCAATGATCAGCTTGCCCTCCTCCATTTTTGCGCCGCTCGACACGTTGCCCACGATGGGAGGAAAGGACATGAGCAGTTGCATTTGCTCCAAGTTGTTGCCATCAAAGGTGACGCGCTCGGCATTCTTTACACCGTCATAGTAAGCAGATATCTCGTCATATCTCGCCTCTTCCACGAGGATGGCTTGACGGATGCCCTCCTCGGTGTTGACGGTGTAGCCGTTCCACTGATAATAGTTGAACACGGCTTTGGAATCGGTGAGGGATTTTTGGGTGCCCTCGATCACAGTATCAATATCTCTGCTGCAGCCAAGCCCGGTCTCCGTAAGGAATTGCTTGAACAGCTGCATTGCCTCCTCGTGCGAGCCAACGATGCGGAGAATCATTTCTCCGGCGTAGCCATAAGAGTAGCTCATGACCGTGATACCGTCCACGCGGACCTTACCGCCACAGAAGGATTGATTCTCTTCGATCACGGTACCTCTCGTAACATAGAGCTTTGCGCCCTCGCCCAACTGAACATAAGCGTAGCTGTTCCCCGGGCCAAACGAAACGTTTTCCTTGGGTGCTGAAATCTTTTCAATATTCGTAAAGCCATTCAGCTTTAGCGTTAGCATTGCTGACTCCTCGACTTGTGTGTAGAGGAACAGATCCGTTTGTCTGTCTGCGCTGAGGATATCGATGGACACATAATAGTCTTCTACACGTCCAAAGCTATAGCAGATATCATCCTTCATCACAAGATAGGACACGTTATAGTGAGAGCCCATATCTCCGAGAACGTAATTTTCCCAATATCCCTTGGTATTGGTTGCGATGAAGTGCTGTTTACGGTTCTCCGAAAGCTCATATCTTTCACCGGGAATGTAGGTCATTCTGCGCTCATTCTTCGTGCCATAGGAGCGGTACATCTCATACACATCCTTGCCATCCTCATTTCTGAAGCGACGGCAAATGATCAAAAAGCGATCGTCTCCGCTCCCGCTCTCCTCGCAAAGCAATTCCTCATTTTCACTCACGCTGAGATAGTAACGCGTGTCGCCAAGCTCAACCCATTTGTCCACGATGCGAATATTCTTCTTAACAAAATCGATAAGCTTTGCGCAGCTTTCCGCCTCGAGAACGATATTGTTGGTCAGATTGAGAAAATACTCGTAGCTGTTACTGACCTCACCCAGATCAGTCCATACGACCGTATCGCCCACGACCTCCATGTTTCCAATATCTTTCTTTTCAGTGTCTACGATCACGGTCTTTTCCTCGTCCTCAGAGCCGAGGAGAGTGATATTCCACGCGCTTCCGACGGATGCGCCAAGTGTGGTAACATGAGCATTTCCTGTCGAAAGACCGAACGGCGTTGTATTGGTATAACCGGCAGTGGCGTTGCAGAGCGTGAACGCGCCCATGCTATCGGGCTCTGCCTTGAGCAACCTAACACCGAGATTTTCGATCGCCTTACCCGCCAGAGAGTGCATGACCTGTACGCCGTTTTCGAAAATATCGCCCTCGTTTTTCAAAAGCTTTTCGTTCAGGCGTTCCTCGGCAAGCAGGAGCTTTGCGGCGTCGATGCCCGAAACCGAGAGCCTTTCTCCACTCGGAATTTCGGGGTTTTCGGGGCGTCCCGGATTTACGGGGCCTCCCGGATTTTCGGGATTCAGGGGACTTCCCGGGGTTTCGGGATTGCCGGGCTGATCGGATCGATCATTGCAACCGATAAGCACCGTCAACAAAAGTGTAAGGCATAAAACCAAACAAATTATTTTTTTCATGATCAATTCTCCTTTTTACTTGATTCATTACATTTCATATTACAGCATATTTTTTCTCTCTGCGGGAGTGAGTATATTCGGCGGAAAATTCTTTTGCGAGGGTGGTTTCCCTTTACGCTTTCTTCGTTGCCTGTTTGTCTGTCAACCTGTTCTTGGGGCAAGTGCAGATGCCAAACCAATCCTTACCGTGCTTGAAATATTCGCATTCGTCGCAGGTTGAATCCGCAGTTCTTTTCCTTACGCCCTTGTAGTGTGGGCAAGCATCCTGCATCATGGTAACGAAAGGCTCCCCTTCGTCTGTATAAAACGGTTTCTGCCTGAAGTTTGGATATATCGGCATTGGCTCGACCGCCTCATTCTCTCTTTCGTAATCTTCATAATATCCGTACCAAAGCTCAAAGGTTTTGCCAAACACAGTCACTACCTTGTAAAGCTCGCCTTCCTTTGGAGCACGCTGTACGGTTGGATCCCTACTTGCTTCAAATAGTTTCGTAAACATTTTCTCTCCTTTCGGCATATTGTCAAAAAGAAAATCTGCCATACATCATCGTTCTGACAACAGTATAGCAGATTTTTTTGGAATTTTGTATTACCTAAAACGCGAAAAAAAGTACAAATTTTCAGGCGGTCTTACGACCTTTATATAACTTTTTGGGGGTACTTTGGATATATAAATCACAGAATTGCGGCGAATTCATCGCGCTCCAAGCCGCTTTTTTCCTTAATGATTCTTATCGCCTGCTTAACACCGGAAAGTGACATATTGGTCCTTCTCGCGATCTCGGCGTCGGACAGCTTGAAGGCGGCAAGACGGGCGACCTGTCTGTTCTGAACAGAAAGCGAGGAAACGATCTGCTTTCCCGTTATCTTACTGCTCAGCTTGGACCAATTTTCAGAATAGACGCCCGACAGACGTTTCACCTCGTTATTGGCGTTCTCGTCTATGTCCTTCAACCGTCTTTCAATCAAAGCACCTATCGTGCGGCAGTATTCCGCCAGAACGCCGTAAAACCTATCGGGGAGCGCGAGGGCCAATGCTCTGTCAATGTGTCTGATTGCCTCTTTATCGTTGCCGATGCTGTGATATACCGCGGCGCAGGTCAGGCGCAGATAGATCTCGGACATCACGGTTTTTCTTTCCTTTGCCCAGCAGATCATCGGTTCAAGCGTGTAAGGCACGGAGGACATAACGTAAAGACCTTGCGTGCCGTCAAGCTTCAAGGAGCCTGTCGCCACGGAATATCCAACGGCGTAGAGAAACTTGGCGTAATACACCTTAGCCGCAGGGTAAGCATCCTCGTGTACCGGCTCAAAGCAGCCGATTTTGAACCAATTCGGGAAGCTTTCAACGCTATACAGCATAATATCCACGGCACTTATCGCAAGCGACATCGCATCACGGTCGTAGTCATTTTTAGCAGGTGCTTCTGATATATGTATCTTGGCTTTGCGCCACATTTCAATATCGCCCTTCCAAATCGAGCACATCGCGAGAAGCATACCTGCCGATAAAACGGCGTAGAAGCCTGAGTGCTTATTCAGAAGGTAGTTTGCGCTCTCATACACCTTGTCAATGTCGCCACGGGAGTAAGCAACCTCTGCCTCAAAAAGCACCTGCGCCTCGTGGTTATACGCAAGACCCTCGCCTACCTCGTCTGCCGTTCCGGGCGTGTGGTAGAGGTCTGTCATATAAAGAAAGGGAGTTTTGCGTGGAAGCGGCATATCCGCATCCTTTTTGGCTCTCGTCGCCTTTGTTCTGCCGTCAACAGGCCTTCGCGTATCCTTTGGAATCATCCAAGCGCGCCCAAAGCGAACAGCCCCCTCGACAGAACCGAGCGTACACAAATGCTGTACCTGACGCGGCGACAGTCCCCACCTTTCCGAAGCCTCGGATATTGTCATATAATCGTTTTTAACCATAAAGATCACCTCCGAAAAACAGCGAATCAACGCCATGTGATATGTAGCGATATTACGCTATATATTATATAGCGTTTTCGCGCAATTTGCAAGAGGTTTGGAAAAAAATTCTGTTTGTTTACATTTATAGAAAGGCCCCGCATCTCTTCGATGCTTGACTGCTATATTAGGGTCAAAGCTTCGTCTAACGACGCCATCCTTGCGGCTTGATTGCTTTTTTAGCGTGATGTAATGCGCGTATTGATGACAAAGGGCTGACCGTTGCTTGGTCAGCCCTCATAATTTTAACCGTCTTACGGGAAAGGCCTCGATCTTCTCGATAAGCTCTCAAAGAAGCATCAGTGTCAAGGTCTTCCTCCCCATACTACCGTGGGTCATCGTTTTTTACTTGGAAAGCATTGCCATCAGGTCACCGAGTGCCGTTTCAAATTTGGCACCGTACCAATGATCCGCATCTCCCTGCGTATTGACGATACATTTCACCGTGTAATCCGCCGCGATCCTTGCCGCCTCAAAAATGTCCTTATCGTTCATTAACGCGCCCGTGAAGGCAGAGGCGTAAATGTCTCCCGTGCCGTGACAGCCCTTTGAGACCCTGTCGTGCTCATAGTAACGAATTTTGCCGTTCTCGTAAACGACGACGCCGGTCTTTTCGGGAACGTAGCCCACGCCCGTCAGAACGACGGTCCTTGCGCCGAGCCTTGAAAGCTTATCGAGAAGCTCCTTAATATAGCTCTCATCGTAGGTTTCACGGTATTCCACGTCAGCAAGGAAGCACGCCTCGGTGATGTTGGGAATCAGTATATCGGCTGACTTGCAAAGTCCGCGCATGGCCGCCACGTATTCGTCGTTAAAGATGGAATAAAGCTTGCCGTTATCAGCCATTGCGGGGTCAACGATGCGAACGCAATCATCCGTTCCCATCGTGTCAAGAATATTCTGAACGTATCCGACCTGCTTGACGCTTCCGAGATAACCGGTATAGATCGCCTTGAACCTGATGTTTTCCTTCTGCCAATGGGCCTGAATTTTAGGCATATCGTCGGTAAGATCTCGGAAGGTAAAGCCGCTGAAGCCTGCCGTGTGCGTGGAAAGCACGGCGGACGGAAGAATGCAGGTTTCCAAGCCGCAGACGGAGAGGATGGGGAGTGCCACCGTCAGTGAGCATTGACCGACACAGGATACATCTTGAATCGTGAGAATTTTTTTATAAGCCATTTTCATTTTCTCCTTGTAATTTCGTCAATTTTATTATATAATATTTTTGTTGATATAAAAATAGCCAGAACAGGAGAAAAATATATATACAGATGAAATATACCGTAGACAGATCCAACCGCCCTGTATACCTTCAAATTTACAAGCAGATCCGACAAGACGTCATCGACGGGATCTATCCCTTTGGCACAAAGCTTCCTTCCATACGCTTGCTCTGCGACGAGCTTTCGGTCAGCACCGTTACGATCGATCACGCTTACGCCTTGCTTTGTGACGAGGGATACGCTGAAGCGCGTGAGCGTAGCGGCTTTGTGGTGATTTTCCGCAAGGATGACAGCTTTGCCGCCACCTCCGAAGCGCACCAAAAGAAGATACCGATCGAGCATAGCAAGAGCGAATATCCCGATTTTCCTTTCTCTGTACTCAGCAAGACGATGCGTTCTATTCTCTCGGATTACGGCGAGGGGATCTTGGAACGGTCGCCCGGCGCGGGTTGCTTACAGCTTCGTGAAGCGATACGTCACTATCTCGCGCGTAACCGAGGTATCAACGTAGCCTCCGAGCAGATCGTCATAGGATCGGGCGCGGAGCATCTGTACTCTCTCATCATAGAGCTTCTCGGAAAAAACCGTATTTATGGCATTGAGTCACCGTCCTATCAAAAGATCGAGCAGGTCTACCGTGCCGCCGAGGTGAGCTGTGAGCTTTTGCCCCTGTCTCACGACGGCATTGACAGCACTGCCCTGCTTCGTGCCGGGGCGAACGTTCTGCACACCACGCCGTACCGCAGCTTTCCTACGGGCATTACGGCATCCGCAAGCAAACGCCACGAATACATCCGTTGGTCGAGCAAGGGGGGGCGATATATCATTGAGGACGATTTTGAATCCGAGTTTTCGGTCTCCACAAAAGCCGAGGAGACCTTGTTTTCTCTCTCAAAGCACGACAACGTGATATATCTGAACACCTTTTCCAAGACCATCTCTCCATCCTTGCGTGTAGGCTATATGGTTCTTCCCGAAAACCTCGTCGGTGCATTTGATAAAAAGCTCGGCTTCTATTCCTGTACCGTTCCCACCTTTGAGCAGCTGGTAATTGCCGAGCTTATCAACAACGGTGATTTCGAAAGATACATCAACCGCGTCAGAAGAAGCAAACGCAAGCTATTGCAATCGGAGTAACTGCTTTTTGCGATTCCTCGCTTAAAAAGAGAAGGCGGCGAGCATTTCTGCTCGCCGCTTTTGTCTGCACCGCAGACTTTTAATCTTCAATTTCGACGTCGTCGACTCTGCCGCCGAGGGTGTAGGAAATGACGAGAGCTTTTCTTTCATCGAGCACCCACACGTCCTCATTTTCGCGGTCGACGTGCCTCGTCGGTTCACCCCACGCCTCGATGAGCTCGTCACGCTTCACTCGGCGGAGCGTTCCTTCAAGTTCATCGTCGGTGTAAAAATTCGTTTTGATATCCTCAATCGTCGGAATCTCGCCGCCCTTGCCGCAGCCGACAACGCCGAGCATCAAGATCAACGACAGTGCTATCGCTATTAGCTTTTTCATTGACACTCCTCCTTATTCAAATTTGTTCCAAAGCGTGCGAACGGTTGCGTTCATCATGTTTTCGCCGTATGGTTTATTTGTACTTTTATTATACCCCACACGGGTCTCGGCATCTGTGACTTTGTCACAGGAAAAATTACTTATTTTTCAAATATTTGTCAATGGCGGCGGCGGCAGTCTTGCCCGCGCCCATGGCAGAGATCACGGTGGCGGCACCCGTAACGGCGTCTCCGCCCGCATAGACGGCGTGCCGTGTGGTGAGGCCCTCCTCGTTCACGATGATACCGCCGCGGTCGTTGACCGTCAAGCCGTCGGTGGTGGATTTGATGAGGGGATTGGGAGTGGTGCCGATGGAGATCACCACGGTGTCGGCATCAAGGAGAAACTCGCTCCCCCCGATCACCACGGGACGGCGACGTCCCTTGGCGTCGGGCTCGCCCAACGCCATGCGCACGCAACGCACCCCTGTGACGAAGCCGTTTCTTGGGTCGCGCGGATCAGCAGAGTTTTGATAGCCTATGATCTCCACGGGGTTGGAGAGCAGGCAAAACTCGATGCCCTCCTCCTCCGCATGCTCTACCTCCTCGCGTCTGGCGGGAAGCTCCTCCATGGAGCGGCGGTAGACGATGGAGACCTTTTCCGCACCCAAGCGCAGGGCGGTACGTACGGCGTCCATTGCCACGTTGCCACCGCCTACCACGATGACCTTGCCCCCCTTCATGATGGGGGTGTCGGAGTCAGCGCGGTACGCCTTCATCAGATTACTGCGGGTCAAAAACTCGTTGGCGGAATAAACGCCCTTCAGCTCCTCGCCCGGAATGCCCATAAAGCCGGGCAGACCCGCACCCGAGCCGATGAACACCGCTTCATAGCCGAGATCAAACAGCTCGTCTACCGTGAGGGTCTTGCCGATGACCACGTTGGTCTCGACCCGCACGCCAAGTGCCTTTAGGGTATCCACTTCCCTTTTCACGATGGTCTTAGGCAGACGGAATTCGGGAATACCGTAGACCAAGACACCGCCGGCGGTGTGCAATGCCTCATACACCGTTACGGCGTACCCTGCCTTGGCAAGGTCGCCCGCACAGGTCAATCCCGATGGCCCCGCGCCAACCACCGCCACCTTATGTCCATTCTGTACGGGAGGGGTGGGAGCGGCAGTGCAAAAGGTATTGTGATAATCCGCCACGAAGCGTTCGAGACGCCCGATGCCCACGCTCTCGCCCTTGATGCCACGGACGCACCGTGCCTCACACTGCGTCTCCTGGGGGCAAACTCTGCCGCAAACGGCGGGAAGCGAGGAGGAGGCGGAAATAATCCTGTAAGCCCCCTCAAAATCGCCCTCCTTGATCTTTTCGATAAAGGCGGGGATATGGATCTTAACGGGACAGCCCTCCACGCAGGGCATATTTTTGCAGTTCAGGCAACGCATTGCCTCGCTGACTGCCATTTCCTCGGTGTAGCCCAGCGCCACCTCGTCAAAGTTGTGGGCGCGCACCGCAGGGTCTTGGGTGGGCATTGCGTTCCGCGTAAGGCTCATATTGGGCTTTGCCATCTTACTTTACCTCCTTCTTAAAGAGGTTGCACGCCGCGCCGTGGGCGTGTCTCTCAAAGTCCGCGTACATTCTGCCGCGAGACATTGCCTCATCAAAATCCACCTGATAGCCGTCAAAATCGGGGCCGTCCACACAAGCGAATTTGGTGACGCGCTTACCGTCGACGTTCAAGCTGAGGCGGCAGCCGCCGCACATACCCGTTCCGTCGATCATGATGGGATTCATGGATACGGTGACGGGGACGGCGTAGGGGGCGGCGGTGGCCACCACGTATTTCATCATTACGAGAGGGCCGATGGTGATGATCTTGTCAAAACGCTCGCCCGACGCCAGCATTTGTCCTAAAGGCAGGGTCACGTTTCCCTTCTCCCCATAGGAGCCGTCGTCGGTCATGACGATAAGCCTGTCGGAGCAAGCGGAAAACTCCTCCTCCAAGATCAAGAGGTCCTTATTACGAAAGCCAACGATGCTCGTGACGCGCGCGCCCATTTCGTGGAGTCTTTCGGCAATAGGCATGGCAATGGCGCATCCCACGCCGCCACCCACGATGCAAACTTTTTCAAGTCCGTCCAGATGCGTCGCCTCGCCAAGAGGCCCGACGAAGTCCTCGATGTACTCGCCCTCCTCCTTGTGGGAGAGCTTTTCGGTGGTGGCACCCACGACCTGATAAATGATCTTGACCGCGCCTCTTTTTTGATCCACGCCCGCAACTGTGAGGGGAATGCGCTCCCCCTCCTCGTCCACGCGGAGAATGATAAACTGCCCCGGCTGTGCCTTGTTGGCCACCAAGGGGGCGTTCACCCAAAGCTGAACCACGGTGGGGTTTAACACCTTCTTTTCAACGATCTGATACATATTTCCTCCTATGCGACGGGGCAAAGCGATCCACCGCCACTTTTACAATAAGATGATACCACAAACGCAGATGAAAATCAAGTCTAATTACACTATTTGAAACGAAAAAGGCTGACTGCGGTCAGCCTCTCTCTTTTTACCGTTTTTGCGTTTTCGCATCAAATGAGGTACAATCGGAAAGCTCCTCCTCAGGAAGCGAAACAAGCAAAAACCACCCCGCCATATCGTCCGTCACGGCTTCGGGGTCGTTCAGCTCCGTCACGCTTACCGTAAGACAACCGTCACTTATATCCAAACCGCTAACGCCGTAGCGAAAGCTACCGCTACTTGCGGCAAGGTAGATGACAAACAAGGTGTTGTCATCAAAAAAAGCCTCGTCATACGCCGCCGTCGCCCCCGCAAAGGAAGGAGCCTCGTCATATCCGTCGTTTAAAGAAAAATCGTCCGCAAAGCTCACCTTAAACCGTTCAAGCGCGGCGAGAGTGTCTATCCTTTGCATGGGTAGCACACCGCTTTCACCGAGCTTATTTTTGTTAACGGCGTATTCGGCAAAATCGGTGTCACGGCTATACCCCGCCCAAACGCAGACCGCCTCATAGTCGATATTCGAAGCATCGTCGGATATTCCGTCACAGGAAGCCAAGGAGATCACCAGCAGAAAAAAGGTCAAAAGCAACGATACCGCTTTTTTCATTTTATCTACCTCCATATCGAACTTTTATCTTACATACCGCCTTCTATTCCCAAGGTAAACGTCACGTCCTCGCTTGGCATAATGAAGGAGAAAACGACATACATCCTTCCATTTTTATCCGTCTCGTGACGCCCGCCGCCGATCCGCTCCCCATTCACATAGCCAACAAGGCCTGCGCAGGTAAGCGCAGCAGCCTCAATGATCACCTTATCGCCTTCCTTATACCGACGCCGCGGCATTTTATAAATGAACTCTCTATCCGCCTCGGGTACCGTGACGGAATAGCTTTTCAGCTTGCTTTTGTCCTTGATCTCGAACTCCACCCAAGCCGTCCCCTCGGTGGCGTCTTGCCCCTCCTCCAAGGAAAAGCTCACGGATAAACGGTACGTGCCCACCTGTGAAAGATCGAAATATTTGAGCGGATAACTCTCATAAGAGGAGCGGTTTTTATCCAATGCCTTGCTCTCTCTTTCGATCCCATTCGGGTAAGGACTCAGGTTTTCCCAAACGTCTCCGTTCTTATATTCGATGGTGTACAGCTCTCCGTAATGCAGCGTGAGATCGGTTTCGTTACGCCATACCGTCTTTAGGTTTTCGCCCGTACCCGTCTGCTCAAGATCAAGGAGCGCTAAAGAGACCCCTTCACGATCCGAGCCGATTACAGTATCGCGCAGCATGATCCGCGTGCCGCAAGAGGTGAGGCAAAGGCAACAGGCCAAAAGGGCTAAAAATAACGATAACGCTTTTCTCATTGTGTCCGCCTCCCGATTAGAATTTCAAAATAAAGGCTCTACTCTCATTTTTATTGTATCACACGTCCTCGTATATTGCAACACTTTTTAGTCAAAGGCCAAGCCGAAATATGAGGGTGTCACATCCTGTGTACCAAGAGGCAAAGCCATAGCAAAGGGTGCCGTCCCCATATGGCGGAAAACGCCACGGGCACAGCCAAAGCTATTCACGATGGCGGGGGCGTGTGACACATCACCCAAAAGCTCGATGCCGTGAAGCGTGTCTGCCTCCCGTCTTGCGGCGAGAAGAAATCCGTCTCCCGCGTAAAGTGCGGCCTGTCCTTGCAAAAAGCGAAGACTCTCACCCTCTTGTACCGTGCCGCCCTTTGGCAAAAGGGTGCGGCGTAGAGCGGCGTATTCCTCGGCCTCCACCCTTCTCAACGTAACGCCGTTCTCTGCCGCCTCACACCTCGTTTCCCCAATGCCGCCAAAGGTGCGATATCCCATTTTGCCGTAGAAGGCAAACAAGTCGTCCGTGCTTGGCACCAAAAGCGCGCTCTCGTACCCAAGAGCCCGAAGATGGCGGTGGGTATCCTCCATCAAGGCGGAGCAAAGCCCACGCCCTCGGTGTGCCTTTGCGGTAGCAATGGCGTAGAGGTAGGCGACGGGCTCTCCCTCTACCTCGCAATCAAACCAATATAAGGCAGCAAGCAACTCGTCGCCCTCCGTCACCACGCGAGAGCGATTGGGCGAAAAGACGGTTTGAAAGAAGGTGTCGATAAAGGCGGGCTCGTCCTCAAACGCCTCCTGCCACAGAGCGCGGAGGGCGGGAATCTGTCCTTCACGCGGTGCTTCAATAATCATATCCGTCCTCCAAAAGGCAAGCCCAGCATTTTTCCACCATGTGATGAGGATGATAGCTCTGCTTGGCGCGGCGCAGGCCCTCGATTCCCATATCCTCCTCGCGGTCGAGATATTTTATCTCGGGATATTTTTCCCTGATATAACAAGCAAGAGCGCAGTTGATGGCAGGATAAGCCCCCTGCACCTGCGAGAGTGCCTTTTCAAAATGCACGTCGAAGGTATCGGCAGACAATCGGCTGGCTATGGTGAAGGCAAGCACCGTCTCACCGTCCAACAGCACCAGGCCCTCAAGACCCAAGTCACCGTAATCGCGAAATGCTCTCTCTAAAGCGACCTGCTCCATCAGGTAGTCGCCGTTTGGGTCCTCCGCGAGGCGGGTATCGTACCAATTTTTCAGCATGGTCTTAACACGCGGAAGGTTGTTGGCGGAAAGAGGCTCCACGCGGTGGTGGGGGTACGCTTCCTTGAAGCGGTTCAAGTGATTGCGCTTGCCGTGGTACTTCTTTCCCGTCAGCTCAGCCAGGTCGTTAATATCGTACACGTAGTCGAAGGAGCCCTCGTCGGCGTGAAAATGGAATTTCCCGGGATATAACGCCTCCAGCGTCTCTCTTGCCCCCGACAAAAGCCCCGTGATACGGCAAGGAATGCCACGGGCGCGGGCGTCGGCAATGATGGCATCAATGGCCGCTTTTTTATCTCCCTGTCCTACGGGATAGGGATACACGCTACGGCGGTTAAACTGTGAAAAAAGCAAGGCCTGTCCGTGAAGGAAGGCGATGCTTTGCCGTCCCCACAGATAAAGATTGGCAAAGGAAAACTCGCACCCGCGCGCGGCCTCCGTCGCCAAGCATTTCTCATATTTTTCCTTGTCCTCCGCCGCAACGGGGGCAAAGGAGATCATTCCGTTGTTTTCTTTCATGTCCGTGTCACCCTTTTCGTGCGGGCCGCTTCGCCCGTTTTTTTCTTTAAAGGTATTTTTCTCTAAGCCTCTCGCGTTATACGCCGTATAGCAAATGAAGGTTGCGCACGTGAGCATCCGCTATCGAATCGTTGACCGAGCGCGCGTGCCCCTCGGCGTTTTCGCCGCCAAAGTCGCTGAGACCTTGCCTTTTCACCTCTGCCGTCACGCCATCACATATACGCGCGATGAGGTTGGTTTTCTCCTTTGCTTCCTCCGTCCCGTTTCCCGTAGACAGAACGCGCTCCAAGGGCTGATACAGCTCCGAGAGCAGGGGCAGCTCACGCAACGCGTGAAAGCTCCACTTATAATAAGGCAGATAATGCTTGTTCAATAAAAAGATGGCGTGAAGCGCGCTTTTTACAAACTCCCCCACCGCCAACTGAGCGGCGGCGGTCTCGCCGCGCGAGACACATCTGCCATAGTTGTACTGCCCTGCCTGTCCCATCAAGAGCAGGTGACCCGCCAGCTTTTTGCGGCGCACCTCCTCGGGCAGATAGGAAAGCCTTGCTCTGACGGCGGTAAAGACGCCGCCGTCGTCCCGAAACACCCGTCCGTTGACGACCTCCGCCAAGGATTGCTCGGGGAGGGCAAACCAATCTCTGACGGATAGGCGACCGTCCGACGTACCCGTTTTTTCAAGGAGAAAATCCTCCAAGCGCAACACACCGTGACGGTTGCCGCCCACGGGTGACATAGGGCTTCGCTTATATCCCATAAATTCGCTCGGCAGCTTGGCGTAGGCACGCTCAAGAGCGAACGCCGTCCTTCTGTCCACCGTGTCCTCATCGGGAAGCAGGATGCAAAAGCCGGGCTCAAAGTCGTGGTCGTGAGAGAGGTCGTCGTCATAGCCAAAGCATTCCGAGCCGCTTCCCACCAGCCCCACGGCGATATGGGGCAGAACGGTGGAAAATCGCTCCATGAGGACGGGTGCGCCGTAGGTCCTATAATATTCGTACGAAAGCTCAAGCCCCTTCATAGATCCTCTTTGCCCGCTCCTTCAACTCTTTTTCATAGATAAAATGTCCGTAATAACCAAACACAGGGGCGCATTTCTCGCAAACGAAGGCGTAAGCACCGTCTCGCTCTCCATGCCCCTCTAACAAAGCCTTTGCCTTTTCAAGGCAAGTGCCGATCTGCTCGTCGGCGTCGAGAAGCCCAAGCTCCGCCTCCTTGGCACCGGCGATATTCAAGTAGGTGATGGCCGCCTCGGGTGCGCCGTTTTCCTTTTTCTCCACGATGGCAAGTGCCTTTTCATAAAGCGAGACGGCGTCGCCATAGCGGCCGAGATCCACGAGAGCCAAGGCCATATTATTGTACAGCCCCGCAAGACGGGCGTCCTCGCTCTCCAGCTCCCTTTCATAAACCTCCCTCGCCTGCTCAAAAAGAGGCAAGGCGGTCTCGGCGAGCCCGAAGGCCTTATACACGGTGGCGGCGTTGAGGAGCGTGGTGGCGGCCCCCACCTGATGGGCGATGCCCTGTGCCTCCACCGTAGCGAGAGCGGCACGCGCGGCGGCAAGTGCCTCTTCCCTTCTTCCCATTTTGCGGTAAAGCCCCATGCGCTCGTTTTGGACGAGAAGGACGGTCTTACAGTCCTCCGCCGCCTCTGCCTCACGGAGCCAGAAATCCAGATGCCGCTCTGCCGCGGCATAGTCGTTTTTATGCAAATGCCCGTCGAGCCTAGTCAGTATTCTTTCCACGGATACGCATTCGTTTGCCATATCGCTCTCCCTTTTAATTTTACTTTCGTTTCTATTTTATCCAAAAAAGGAAGCGTTTTCCGTAACTCAGTCACTTAAAAGCGCAGATGCCGCCGTAACGGCGGCATCTGCGCGCGGATATTTATCCCAAGGCGTGCTCGGAAATGATGCGGCAGATCTCCTTTACGTCGGTAGAGCCTGTGAACTGAAACTTCAGCCTACCCACACCCGACAAGTAGATCTCCAGCTCGGATTCAAGATCGAAGAAGCCCGCCGTCTCCAAGGAGAAGGTGGTGATCTTGCTGTATGGAATACTGGTAAAATCCTTCTTCTTGCCCGTCAAGCCCTGCACGTTGATGGCGATAATGCGCTTGGTGGTAAACACCACGCCGTCGCGCACGCTCTGATACGCACCAACTACCTCCTCACCGGCAACGAGAAAATCGTCGATGATCTTGCCGAAGGCACCGTCCTCCACCTTTTTCAGTCGGGCAAAAAAGCCGTCTCCCTTAAAATCGATCATTTTCTTACTCCTTTCAAATCAAACTAATGCATTTTAATAAGCGTCGTTTTTGTACCGTTTGAGCCTGTTCCAAAGAAAGATGCACACCTGCAAGGGCAGACCTACGAGAAACAGATACCAGATGTTGGCGTCAAACCGCACCAGCACCTGCAAATAAACGGCGGTGATCACAGACCAGGAAAAAAGAGAAATAAAAATGAATTTACCGATCAGCCCGATGCCGCGGCGCAAAAGCTTGGAGACCACAAGGCAGGAAATGGGCACTGCCCAGACGAAGGCGAGCCAATAGGGTCGCTCCGACAGCACCATAGAGGCGATGAAAAGCACGGTGGCGCACAGGAAGACCGCCGAGATCAGCATAGCGCACGCCCAGTTTCGGTAGGCACGGGCATTCTTCTCCTCATTCACCGTGCTTTGAGCGGAAAAATCGGGGTCCACCAGGTCGTTCATGGTGATCCCGTAGAAATCGCAAAGCGCGTACAGCACGTTGATGTCGGGCAAGGTGTCCGCATGCTCCCAACGGCAGATCGCCTTATCGGAATAATTGAATTTTTCGGCAAGCTCAAGCTGTGTCAGCCCGCGCTCCTTGCGCAAGGCCGTCAGGTTTTGTGCCACGATGGTTTTTACGTCCTTCATATCATCACCGCTTGTAAAGAATTATTTTCATTTTTGGCGCATTTTTCCTTTTTTCGTATCTATTATATCACACAAAAAGCAAAAAATCAAGTGTTTTCCCGCATCTCTACTTTTTGTAAACACCTTTTTTCACAAATTCTCACCCACTTCGAAAAATCCCGAGACAAGCGGACCTTGTCTGTTACTTGCCTTTCCGTCATGGGCCTGCTATAATTTTCTCGTGAGACCTACTCGAAAGGAGAAACGCGGCATGTGTCAAGAAATTCCGATCTTCTACGCCTGCGACGACAATTTTATAAAATACACCGTCGTCTCGCTTCATTCCATCAAAAGGAACGCAGACCGCTCGCGGCACTATCACGTGTACCTTTTACATCACGGCGTGTCTAACGAGATGACGGAGGCCTTGCTCGCACTGCAGGACGAGTGCTTTGACGTGACCTTCGTGGACGTGAGCGACTACCTCACATCCATTGAATCCCGACTCCCCTTACGCCATTACTACACAAAGACCACCTATTTCCGCTTTTTCATTGCGGAAATGTTCCCTTCCTATGATAAGGCGATCTATATTGACAGCGACACCGTTTGCCGGGGGGATATTTCCCATCTCTTTGACACCGATATCGGTGACGCCTTCGTCGCCGCCTGTCACGAGCAGGCCATGGTACAGGTGGACGTATACGGTACGTATTGTGAAAGGGTGGTGGGGGTATCCCGTCACAGCTTCTTCAACGCGGGGCTAATGCTCATCAACTGTGCCGCATTTCGCACCCACAGGGTGCTGGACCGCTTTATCGCTCTGCTCGGCGAATATGACTTCGTGGTCACACAGGACGAGGACTACCTCAATCTTATTTGCAAGGACAGAGTCTATTGGCTTGACCAAAGATGGAACACCGAGATCACGGAGGGGCTCGTCTACCCATACGACGCGGCAAAGGAAGCGCACGTTCTGCATTACATCATGGCAAACAAGCCCTGGCACTATGAGACCTCTGTTTTGGGAGACGTGTTCTGGCGTTATGCCGCAGAGACCTCGGTGTACGGTCTGTTAAAGGCCGAGCTTGCCGCCTATACCGACGAGCAAAGACAAAAGGACCGTCTGTCGGGAGAGCATTTGTATCAAATGGCCATCGACGAGACGAACAAGGCCGATAATTATCAGAATATTTTAAACAGGACCGTAAGAAGCGCAGACCGTGTGGCGGTGCTGAAAAGGATCGAGGAATATGAACGGGAGGGCAGGTTCGACGAGGACGTGGAGGACGACCCGCCCACCCGCACGCTGATGCCCGACGAGATCGACTATCTTCGCCGCTCTCCCATCGCCAAGCTTAAAACCTATATTTCATACCTGAAGGCAAGGAAATTCTTAAACTATATCATCAAAAATCAGTTGATGATCATTCGGGATATTGAAGGCCTTGAGCATCTTTCCTCCCTTGAAACGGGCGCGGTGCTGACTTGCAACCACTTCAACCCCTTTGACACCTTTGCCATGCACGCCGCTTATCTCGCCTCCGGGCAGAAGAAAAGGAAGCTGTACCGCGTGATCAGGGAGGGCAATTATACCTCATTCCCCGGCTTTTACGGCTATCTGATGCGGCATTTTTACACCTTGCCCCTATCCTCCAACACCAAGACCATGACGAAATTTTTAAAGGCGACGGACAGGCTTCTGTCGGAGGGCAATTTCGTTTTGATCTATCCCGAGCAAAGCATGTGGTGGAATTACCGTAAGCCCAAGCCCTTAAAGTCGGGTGCTTACCGTTTTTCCGTGAAGAACGGCGTCCCCGTGCTTCCCTGCTTTATCACCATGCGCGACAGCGAAAGAATGGGCGAGGACGGCTATCCCGTACAAGAGTACACCATCCATATCGCGCCTCCCATCTATCCAAAGAAGGATCTGAACAGGCAAGAAAATATTGCTTACCTGATGGAGGAAAACGCCCGCGTTTGGCGCGAGATCTACGAAAAGAGCTATGGCATTCCACTCGTTTATACCACGGAGGAAAAAGCGTAACAATTACAAGCAGAAAGAGAGAACAAATCGGTTGATAGCCGAAATGTCCTCTCTTTTTTTGTTGGTTGAATGAAATCGTGGCTATGCCACGATGAAATCTTCGCTTTGCTCAGATGAAATCCAAGGCGTTGCCTTGGATGAAATCAAATCCGTCTTACTTCAACCCTGCGAAGCAGGATTTCATCGCGAAAGCGATTTCATCCACCAACGGTGGATTTCACCCGTCGCAGACGGATTTGACTGCGTGATACTCCGTTAAGAGTATC
>JAZRGD010000108.1:0-4042 GCA_045644045.1 Eubacteriales bacterium | reverse complement strand
GATCTGAGCACCCCACTCAATGTTGGTCTTGACACCCTGGATGTCCTCAATACGGTCGAGCTTTTCTCTCGCCTTGATCTCCATCAGCTTGGATTTCAGCATCCTGAGTGCCGTCTCCTTGTTTTGGAGCTGGCTTCTCTCGGTCTGACATCCCACCACGATTCCCGTGGGCAGATGGACGATACGGATGGCGGAGTCGGTCTTGTTGATGTGCTGACCGCCCGCGCCGGAGGAGCGGTGAGCGGTGAACTCAAGATCCTCGTCGCGAAGCTCAATGGTGTCGTCGTCATCGTTAAACTCGGGCATGACCTCTACCGAGGCAAAGGAGGTCTGTCTGCGGCCCGAGGCGTCAAAGGGAGAGACGCGCACGAGACGGTGCACTCCGTTTTCGCTCTTCAGGTAGCCGTAGGCGTGAAGACCCTCCACCATAATGGTGGCGCTCTTAAGCCCTGCCTCATCACCGTCCAACCAGTCGAGAAGCTTCACGGTAAAGCCGTGCTGCTCGCCCCAACGGCAATACATACGGTAGAGCATAGAGGCCCAGTCCTGCGCCTCGGTGCCACCCGCGCCGGGATGGAAGGAGAGAATGGCGTTATTTTTGTCGTATTCACCCGAGAAGAGGGTCTCGATCCTTTGCTTCTCCTCCTCCTTGGTGATCTCGGCAAGCTCGTTCTCCACCTCCTCGGTGTAGGCCTCGTCGTTTTCCTCAATGGCCATTTCCGCTAAGGTGATGGCGTCCTCAAGACGGGCGCACAGCTCATCGTAGCCTTCAACGGTATTCTTATAATCGGCAAGCTCCTTGGCCACCTTGGTGCTTCTTTCCTTGTCGCTCCAGAAGTTTTCGGCGTAGGTCAGCTCCTCTAATTCCTTGGCTTTGGCACGGATCTCCTCCACGTGGAGAGAGTGGCCGAGCTCGACCAAGTCCTCACGGAGCGCGCAAAGCTTGCTTTTTGCTTCTTCAAGTGCAATGATCACGGGGTTCGTCCTTCCTGGGGTGCGCCGTTTTTTGCTTCACGAGGGCGCAAAATAGTTTTCTTCGCCTATAGTATAGCATATCTTTGGCTTTTTTACAAGAGTTTTGTGAAAAAATCCCAAAAGGAAAAATCAAAAGCAAAAAGAGGAGGCAAAAAGGCGAAACAAAAAACGTTTTCATACTTGAAAAACGAAAAAGAGTGTGCTATACTATATAAGTATTCAAAGAAAACCATCGGGGTGAGGAAATAGGCACTATGAACAAGATCGGCTTTGATAATGAAAAATATATTCGCTTGCAATCTGAGCATATCAGGGAGCGTATCGACCAGTTTGGCGGCAAGCTTTACCTTGAGTTTGGCGGCAAGCTGTTTGACGATTTTCACGCCTCCCGCGTGCTTCCCGGCTTCGCGCCCGACAGCAAGATCAAAATGCTCTCGGCCTTAAAGGAGGAAGCGGAGATCGTCATCGTGATCAACGCCGCCGATATCGAGAAAAATAAGGTCAGAGGCGACCTTGGCATCACCTACGATCAGGATGTTTTGCGCCTCATCGACGCCTTTCGTGGCTTCGGCCTGTACGTGGGAAGCGTGGTGCTGAACTGTTACAACGAGCAGCCCTCCGCCGTCGCCTTCGGCAAGCGTCTTGAGACCTTGGGCGTGCCCGTCTATCATCATTACCTGATTCCGGGATACCCCTCCGACGTGGCCACCATCGTCAGCGAAAACGGCTATGGGAAAAATGAGTATATCAAAACAGAGCGTTCTCTGGTGGTGGTGACCGCCCCCGGCCCCGGTAGCGGTAAGATGGCCACCTGCCTTTCCCAGCTCTACCACGACAGCAAGCACGGCATTCGCTCGGGCTATGCCAAGTTTGAGACCTTCCCCATTTGGAACCTTCCCTTAAAGCACCCCGTCAACGTGGCCTACGAGGCCGCCACCGCCGACCTCAACGACGTGAACATGATCGACCCTTGGCATCTTGAGGCCTATGGCACCACCACCGTCAACTACAACCGCGACGTGGAGATCTTTCCCGTCCTGCGCGCCATGATGGAGCGCATCAGTGGCGAGTGCCCCTATAAGTCCCCCACCGATATGGGCGTGAATATGGCGGGCAATTGCATCGTGGATGACGACGTTTGCCGTCACGCCTCCCACATGGAGATCATCCGCCGCTACTATCACGCCCTGTGCGACAAGCGCAAGGGGCTCAGCGACGGCAGTGCGGTGGATAAAATCCAACTTCTTATGAACACCGCGGGCATCGACGCGGCTGACCGTCCCGTAATTGCCGCCGCTTGCGAGAAGGCAGAAAGAGAGGGCGCGCCCGCCGCCGCCATCTCCTTGCACGACGGTACGGTCGTGACGGGTAAGACCTCAGGGCTTCTCGGTGCCACCGCCGCGATGCTCCTTAACGCCCTTAAGACCTTTGCCCACATTCCCGACGAGGCGCACCTGATCTCTCCCGAGGTCATCGGCCCTGTGCAGGAGTTAAAGATCAAGCACCTTGGCAATCATAACCCCCGTCTGCACACCGACGAGGTGTTGGTGGCGCTCTCCATCTGCGCCGTCACCAATCCTACCGCGAAGCGCGCGCTGGAGCAGCTTGACAAGCTGCGTGGGTGCGAGGCTCATTCCTCGGTCATTCTCGCTCCCGTGGACGAGAACGTGCTGAAAAAGCTGGGCATCAACCTGACCTGCGAGCCCAAATATCAAACCAAAAAGCTGTACCACGCTTAAGAAGAGACCCACACGAGCTGTGTTCGGCCGTCCTAAACTTGTCATTAGGAGAAAAATATGAAACGCTTTGACAGCCATTTGCACATTGCGGCACCTGAGCCTTTGGCGGATGCCTTTGCCTATCATAAGGATTATCTGGCAGGGACGGACACCGAGCGCGCCGTAATGCTTTCCATTCCTTCTCATGCCGACGGGTTGAAATACGGCACCACCTCTTATTTGCAAAATTTAAAGGCGCTTTTTTACAAGCTGGCTTTTCCCGGGCGTCTTTATGCCTTTTACGGCTTGGAGCACGACATGACCATGACCGAGAGCGAAAGGCGAGGCCATTTCCTTCGTCAGGTGGAAAACGCGCATGCGGTAGGCTTTGACGGGGTGAAGCTCTTAGAAGGCAAGCCCTCCTTGCGCCGTGAGCGGCCTTATATTCTTTCTTCTCCCTCATATGAGGATATGCTTGCCTATTTGGAAGAAAAGGAAATTCCCGTGCTGCTGCACAACGCCGACCCCGGCTTCTATTGGGATAAGGACAAGGTACAGCCTTGGCACATCACCCTCGGCTGGTACGTAGAGGAGACCCAGCTCCGCAAGCATGAGATGTTTGAGGACGTGATGACGGTGCTTTCCCGTCACCCAAGGCTTCGTCTGACCATGGCGCACATGGGCTTTACCTCGGACAGCATCGACGACGCGCGTCGGTTTATGTCCTACGAGAACACCTGCTTTGACACCACCCCCGGTGCCGAGCAGTTGATCGCCATGGGCAAGGATTGGGAAACCTGGCATCCTTTTTTCGTGGAATATCAAGACAGGATCCTTTACGGCACCGACCGCGACGGCCGCGAGGAATGGGACACCCCCGATTGGCGTGACGACCCCTGGTGCGCCGCCTTTTTCCTCCAAAATTTCTTCCTTACCGACACCGAGCACATCTTGGGCGAGGACACCTACCTTGGCGTGGGCATCGAAAAGGAGATCGCAGAGAAGATCTTTTATAAGAATGCTTACCGTATCTTAGGTGAGCCGCGCGAGGTGAACACCGCCTATTTCCGCGAAAAGCTTGCCGTTCTTACGAAGTACTACGAAAAGGACGAAAAGATGTCCGCCGATTTGGCATTTATCAAGAAAACCGTGGGAATGTAAAAAAGCAGGTGTTTTGCGCACCACAAAAATCCGATTTCATTCTGAAATCGGATTTTTTATATAACGAAAGCCACGCGACTATCGCGTGGCTTTCGTTATATAAAAAACAACCCGACCGCCGTGCTGCGGTCGGGGAGTCGGTTTGGTTGTCAGATCTCGTTTACGGTGAAGTGTAAGGAGAAGGTAAC
>JAZRGD010000107.1:0-5262 GCA_045644045.1 Eubacteriales bacterium | reverse complement strand
AGCACGCCGAGGATCTTCGCCTCGCGTCTTTCATAACCTTCAAAATGTGCCATTACGATATTCCTCCTTCAATTACTGCTTGCGGGGGTCGATGTACTTAGCAGCCTCAGCAAATCTGCCGTAGGTACCCATCGACTTTGCATATGCTTCATTGGGCTCCATGCCCTTCTTGATGAAGTCGGTCATCTTGCCCAGAGATACGAACTCATAGCCGATTACCTGATCGTTTTCGTCAAGAGCCATTCTGGTGCAGTAGCCCTCGGTCATTTCGAGGTAACGAACGCCCTTTGCCTTGGTGCCGTACATGGTACCGACCATGGAGCGTTCACCCTTGCCCAGGTCCTCCATGCCCGCGCCGATGACGAGACCGCCCTCGCAGAAGGCAGACTGGCTACGGCCGTAGACGATCTGAAGGAACAACTCACGCATAGCGGTGTTGATGGCGTCACATACTAAATCGGTATTGAGTGCCTCAAGAAGAGTCTTGCCGGGAAGGATCTCGGCGGCCATAGCGGCGGAGTGGGTCAGGCCCGAGCAGCCGATGGTCTCAACGAGTGCCTCCTCAATGATACCGTCCTTTACGTTCAGGGACAGCTTGCACGCGCCCTGCTGGGGTGCGCACCAGCCCACACCGTGGGTGTAAGCCGAAATGTCGGTGATCTCCTTTGCCTTCACCCATTTGCCCTCTTCGGGAATGGGAGCGGGACCGTGGTGAGGACCCTTGGCAACGATGCACATGTTTTCCACTTCCTTGGAATAAACAAGTTCTGCCATTGTTATATCTCCTTTTATAAAATTAACTTAAGTAGGATTATTTTACGATCTCGCCGTAAACGGTGCCCGCGGCGGCAGCGGCGTTGCACTCGTCGGTATCAATGTGCATGGCGAGAGCGAACTTTTCGCTGACGCGAACGACCACGTCGTCAAAGATCAGGGGACGGGCGGTGTCAAGCTTGACCTTGACGATCTGCTTGTCGGCAACGCCAAAGGCCTCGGCGTCGGCGGGGGTCATATGGATATGGCGCTTTGCCACGATCACACCCTCGTCAAGGGTCACGACGTTGTCGCCTACCTTGATGGTGCAGCCGGGGGTAGCGGCGATGTCACCGCTCTCACGGACGGGGGGAACGAGACCCAGGGCACGGGCGTCGGAGAAGGAAATCTCCACCTGGCTGGCGGGACGGGCGGGACCAAGGATGCTCATCTTCAGGCTACCCTTGGGGCCGATGACCTCGACCTTCTCCTCGCAAGCGAACTGACCGGGCTGGGAAAGATCCTTTTTGTTGGTCAGCTTGTAGCCTGCGCCGAAGAGGGTGTCGATGTCCTTCTGGGACAAGTGAACGTGACGCGCGGAGGTTTCTACGATAAATTTGCTCATGGGAATAACTCCTTCTGCTTTGTTATTTTTTTCTCATACTATTCTATCACATATTTTCGCAAATGTAAAGTTTAGAAGCAAAGAATTTTGTAAAAAATAAAAGAAAATTAAGAAAAAGTCATAAGTGAGGGAGAAAAAATGAAAAGCAAGGAAATGAAAAACGAAACGAACGAGGAAAAAAACGATCTTTTGGAGTTTGGCTGTGTCTCGGCGAAGGGAAAGGAGGGGGAGTTTATCTGTCTTTCCATCATCGGTGAGATCGAGGGGCATACCGTTCTCGATTCCACCCGTAAAACCACCAAATACGAGCACCTGCTTCCCCTTCTCTTCTCTCTTGAGGAGGACAAAAACGTATCGGGCGTGCTTTTTCTGTTAAACACGCTGGGCGGCGACGTGGAGGCGGGCTTGGCCTTGGCGGAGGTGATCGCCTCGATGGAAAAGCCCACCGTCTCCGTGGTGCTTGGGGGTGGTCATTCCATCGGCGTGCCCTTGGCGGTGGCGGCAAAGCGTTCCTTTATCGTGCCGTCCGCCACCATGACGGTGCATCCCGTTCGCACGGGGGGATTGGTTTTGGCCGTTCCGCAAAGCTTTGACTATCTTGAACGAATGCAGAACCGCATCATCCGCTTTGTCACCGAGCATTCGCGGGTAGACGAGGGGGATTTTCGCCGTATGATGACCGACACCAACACCTTGGCCAACGATATCGGTACGCTCCTTGAGGGAGAGGAGGCGGTGTCCTGCGGTCTGATCGACGGCGTGGGCGGTTTGAAGGAGGCCTTGGCGGCCTTGAAAAAAATGAAGGATCGGCTTCAAGAAAACGAGTCTTGAAGCCGATCCGAGGGGTTATACTCTGTCCACCTGAATGACGGCGTAATGATTGGGATAGTTTTTTGATATCTCCTCACAGATGGCGGCCACCAGCTCCTTATCACTTCTCTGCACCTCAAAGGGGACGGCAATGTCAAAAATGAGATTGGAGTGGGTGTTTCCCTTGACCATACGAAAATCATGGAGGGTGACGGAGGGGTCCACGGCGGTCACGGCGGCCACTGCCACCTCACGCATGGCATCCACAACGGGGTCGCCCACCACCACGGGGTCAAGGTGCAGGGTGGCGCGGATGCGAAGCCTTTCCCACAAGGCTCTTTCGATATTGTCAATGGCATCGTGAGCGGCGAAGATGTCACCGCTTCCGTCCACCTCCACGTGGAGGGAGGCGATAATATTGCCCGTGCCATATTGGTGCACGTTCAAGTCGTGGACACCCAAGACCACGGGATCGCTCATCACAAGGGCGTTGATCCTTTCCACCGTTTCGGCGGGAGGGGCTTGACCCAAAATAGAGTCCTTGGTTTCAAGGAGGATCCTTCCGCCCGCCACCAAAATGAGGACGGAAACGAGGATACCGATGGCACCGTCAAGAGAAAAGGGGAGGCGCGCGAACCTCGCCACAAGAGTGGCGACCAGAACGGCGGCCGTGGAGAGCACGTCGGAAAGACTGTCGGTCATGGCGGCGCGCATGACACCGGAATCTATCTTTTTTCCGATCTTATAATTGAGCAGAGCGAGAAAAAGCTTGCCCAACACTGACACACCGAGGACGATCACGGTCAGCCAGGAAAAGACGGTAACGGCGGCCTCATCGGGGCGAAAAACGGAAAGATAGAGTGCTTTGGCAGAGCTACCTAACAGTTCAAAGCCGATAAACATGACGATAAAGGAGATCACCATGCTTGCCACGTATTCGATACGGGCGTGGCCAAAGGGATGGTCGCGGTCGGCGGGCTTGGCGGAAATACGAAAGCAGATGAGAGAGATGAGAGAGGAGCCGGCATCCGACAGATTATTGACGGCATCCGCCGTAACGGCGATAGAGCCGAAGAGGAGGCCCACCACCAGCTTTCCGAGGGATAGAAGGACGTTGAGCACGATACCGATGATGCCGACCATGACGCCATAGGCGCGGCGAACGGCGGGGTCGGCGGTGTTTTTTCTGTCCTTGATAAAGAGACGGGCTAACAGATCGATCATAGCTTTTCCTTTATAAAGAGGCTGTCGCGGGGTGCGCGACAGCCTATATTTTATTTCCGCTTTTTTCCCTTGATCAGGGGCGAGAGCGGCTTGTAGATGGCGAAGGTAATGGCAGAGACGAGGATACCCTTTACGAGAGTGAAGGGAGCGTTAAACACCATCAAGCTGGTAAAGATGGTCTCTACCCAAGGCGCAAGCGCCTGATAAGCACCGAGGACGGCATCCTCGGGGATAAAGTTGTAATACACTGGATAGGTAACAAAATAGTTGACGGGAACGGAGACGACGGCGGCGATAAGCGCGCCCGCAATACTTCCCTTCAAGGCATTTTCTCTGTTTTTCTTGCTCTTATAGAACTGTCCTGCCGTAAAGACGAACACGGCGGCAATGATAAAGTTGGCAAGCTCACCCACACCGCCCGTAGTGGTTTGAAGCAGATGGAGCGTGTTTTTCAGGAAGGAAACCGTCACGCCGTACATGGGTCCCATACTAAAGGAGGCGATGAGGGCGGGAAGGTCGGAAAAATCCATCTTAATAAATTCGGGAATCAAAAACGGGAGGGGGAACTCGAACTGCTGAAGCACCACGGAGACAGCGACCAGCATACCGCAAACGACGGTGTAGCGCAGTGTCTGCCGTTTGAATTCTTGGCTGTTATTGGGCTGCGGTATTTGATTGTTTTGCTTGTCGTTCATGACAAAATTCCTTTCTTGACAGGCGCGTGACAGACGCGCGCTCTTTACATAAACCTGTTACAGTATATGGGGCAGACGTGGAGGTCTCCACGGTCAAGGGACAGAAATTATAGTCTAAAGGAAGGGGGAAGGAAGAAGCATTTTCTTTGCCGCGATCCTCTAAATTATAAAGAATATCCCCACAGCATACACTGTGGGGATATTAGCGTTTTCTATCTTTTTTCATCCGGACTGTGACCGTCGGTACGGGAGCTTCCCCCGTTCGGCACGCGTGAGCGTGTTCGTGGACTATACCACCGGTATGGAATTACACCAATCCCCAAAGAATAGATGAGTAGCGTTAATTAGCCAACGATCTCGGTAACAACGCCGGAACCAACGGTTCTACCACCCTCACGGATAGCGAAACGCAGACCCTGCTCGATAGCGATGGGAGTGATCAGCTCAACGGTCATAACAACGTTATCACCGGGCTTGCACATCTCAACGTCATCGGGAAGCTTGATGGAACCGGTAACGTCGGTGGTTCTGAAGTAGAACTGAGGTCTGTAGCCGGAGAAGAAGGGAGCGTGACGGCCACCCTCTTCCTTGGTCAGAACGTAAACCTGGCCAACGAACTTGGTGTGGGGCTGGATGGAGCCGGGCTTGCAGAGAACCTGACCTCTCTCGATCTCGTTCTTCTGGATACCGCGGAGCAGAGCACCGATGTTGTCACCGGCCTGAGCCTCGTCCATCATCTTGTGGAACATCTCGATACCGGTGATAACGGTGGACTTCTTCTCATCGGAAAGACCAACGATCTCAACGGTCTCAGCCATCTTCACAACGCCTCTCTCAACACGACCGGTAGCAACGGTACCACGGCCGGAGATGGAGAATACGTCCTCAACAGGCATAAGGAAGGGAGAATCCTCGTTACGAGCGGGAGTAGGAATGTAAGCGTCAACCTGCTCCATCAGCTCCTTAATGGGAGCGTATACGTCTGCATCGGGGTTCTTCTCATCGGAGAGAAGGGCCTCACGAGCGGAACCGCGAACGATCGGAATATCGTCGCCGGGGAACTCGTACTCGTTGAGCAGCTCACGAATCTCCATCTCAACCAGGTCGAGAAGCTCTTCGACAGCGATGTCGCACTTGTTCATGAAAACAACGATG
>JAZRGD010000106.1:0-13300 GCA_045644045.1 Eubacteriales bacterium | reverse complement strand
CCTTGGGGAAGCCCGTGGTGCCCGAGGTGTACTGCATATTACAAACGTCATGCACGTCCACGGCGGCGGCCAGGCGATAGACCTCCTCTACGGGAACCTGAGAGGCGCGCGCCACGGCGGCATCCCAATCGAGACAGCCCTTTTGCTTGTAGCCCACGGTGATCACGTTGCGGAGGAAGGGCAGACGCTTGGCGTGAAGAGGCTCGCCCGGCTTGGTGTTCTCCAGCTCGGGGCACAGCTCGGCGACGATCTTATCGTAATGGGCGTCACGGCTTCCCTTCTCCATGATCAGGGTGTGGGTGTCCGACTGACGGAGCAGGTACTCCGCCTCGTGGATCTTATAAGCGGTATTCACGGTGACCAGAACGGCACCGATCTTGGTGGTGGCCCAGAAGGCGATATACCACTGAGGGAGGTTGGAGGCCCACATGGCCACGTGAGTACCCGCCTTTACGCCCATAGAGATCAACGCGCGCGCAAAGGTGTCCACGTCGTCACGGAACTCGGCGTAGGTACGGGTATAGTCAAGGGTGGTATATTTGATGGCGTACTGGTCGGGGAAGTTCTCCACCATGGTATCCAGCACCTGGCTGAAGGTCTTCTCGATCAGCCTCTCCTTCTTCCAAACGAACTTGCCCGTGCCTCTGTTGTTGTCATAGAGAGACACGCGGTTGCGGGAGGGGTCGCGGAAGCGGGACATATAGGCCACGAAATGAGGGAAAATAATATCCGCCTCGCCCAAGTCCTCCATCCAATCGGGATCCCACTCGGCGGAAACGAAGCCGTCGTAGTTGATGGAGCGCAGAGCGTTCATGAACTCGTTCACGGGCATTTTACCCTCGCCCACGGGACGGAACTCGCCCTTTGCGTCCGCATCCTTCATATGAACGTGGCGCACGTAGGCACCCAAATTCTTGATGGTATCCTCCGCCTTCTCGCCTGCCTCCATATAGGTGTGGTACACATCCCACAGCGCGCAAAGCGAATCGTCGGCAAAGCAGTTCAGCGTTTCACGCAGAACGGCGGTATCGGCAAAAGCACCCGCCGTCTCCACCAAAAGCACCACGGAGGCCTTCCGAGCCTCGGGAAGCGCGTACGCGAGGAACGCCTTCGCGCGCTCCGTCGCGCCTTCGCTCTTTTCCGCACGCAAGCGCAGGTAAGGCACGTGCAGACGAACGGCGGCGGTGATGGCGGCAGACAGCTCTGCCTTGGCGGTCTCGGCGTTTTCCGCGCCGATGTCAGCACCCACGTCAATACAGGGAATGGTGATGCCGAGGGAGACTGCCTGATGGTAGAGAGCGGCACGGCTCTCCTCGGGGATCTCCTCCACGCTATGGATCTCTACACCGCCAAAACGGTATTCCTTCGCCATTTTAAGGAATTCCTCTACCGAGGTATCCTTCCAGCGATTGGTAGAAAATGATAATTTCATCGTTCTTTATCCTTTCGTTCGGCCTCAGGCGTTCTCTTCAAAGCAGATCTTATTGAGCGCGCTGACGTAAGCACGGATGCTGGAGCCGATGATATCGGTGGACACGCCTCTGCCCGAATAGAGCTTGCCGCCCGCGCGCAGACGGACCACCGTCTCGCTGACGGCCTCCTGACCCTCGGTGAGGGCGCGGATGCGGAAATCGTCCAGCTCAAAGTGATGGCCGACGATCTGCTCGATGGCGAGGAATGCGGCGTCCACGGGACCGTCGCCCATGCTGATACCGCGCAGGGTCTCGCCGTCCTTCTCCAGCTCGATCTGAGCCGAGGCGGCGATCACGTTACTGCTGTTGATGATGTAGCTCTTTAACACGTAAGTAGGAGCGACCTGCATGGCCACGCTGGCCACGATCACGTCCAGCTCCTTGGCGGAAATGCTCTTCTTTTCGGAGAGACGCAAAAAGCTCTCGTAAACCTTATGCATATCCTCCTCGGACAGCTCGTAGCCAAGGGTATGAACGGCGGCGGCCACGGTGGCCTCGTCGTCGGTGTTACGCAAGGAGATGGCCGAGGTGGTCTCGTCCTCGTGGCTGACCGTCTTATCGCTCTTGCCGCCTGCGGTCATGGACAAGATCTTGTCCGCCGTTTTGTTGAGGCTGGCGGCGTTGAGGCTCGATGTAATGCCAAAGGAATCGCCGCGCAGCTTCACCACGGAGGCAAAGGCGGGAAGCGAGACGGTGCCGCCCACGCCGACGGCGGTCTTGACCAGCGTAGCCCCCGCTCTGACGGCGGCCAGCGTGCAAGCACAGCCCATATGCATAGCGTCGGAGCATTCCACGCCCAGCTCCTTGCCCTCCAGCTCGGGAATATCGGCGTGCAAGGAATCGAGGAAGGTCACGAACTCGTCTGGGATCAGCAAGCCCACCGTATCGCACACGGTAACGGTGGTCGCGCCCGCTACGGCGGCAGTTCTCAACACCTGACGCAGGAACTCGGGCTCGGCGCGTGTCGCGTCAAGCGCGGTGAACTCCACCTCCTTCGTCAGGGTGGCGGCAAGGGTCACAAGCGCCGTCACCAGCTCCAGCATGGCGGCGGGCTTTTTGTGAAAATGATACTCCATCTGTACGGGAGAGGTGGGGACGGCAATATGCAGTCTGCCCTTGCCTCCCATAGCCTTGGCGGCCGCCTTGACGGATTCCTCGCTCGCCTCGGGCATCACCGACAGAGTGGCGTTTTTCATCAAAGGAAGCACGGTGTGGATCAAAAGCTCCTCCGCCTTTTTTCCGTGGAAGGGGGGCATTTCAATAACATCCACGCCGATGCGGTCCAGGGTCTTGGCGATCTCGATCCTTTCGCGGAAGCTGACGGCCTCCGTTGCCTTCAAGGTAGTGTCACTGATACGAATGGTTTTCATTTTCGTCTCCGTTCTGCCGCATGGCGGCAATTTATCCAGATTGGTTTTTAATACAAACAAAAATCCCACGGCGCAGTGGCACCGTGGGAGCGGAAGCTATAAAATAAGGAAGACTGCTTCGACCTTATCCAAGCACCCCGTCAAGCACGACAAACAACACTGTCACCCAAACGAACGTCCGTCGTTAGGATCACAGCGCGTAGAGCCAGCGTCTTGACCGTTGCCTTCATCAGCGAAGTCTCCCTCTTTTTTGATAGGATTAGTATACACTTTTCCATTTTTCTTGTCAAGTCTTTCGTCTTTGTTTTAACATTTTGTTCACACTTTGCAAAATGAATGCCCCTCACGCACCGTTTTTTTAAAAAAATTTGCACCTGTAAGGTATTTTTTTTGCAAAATATCTTTACAAGACCCATTTTTTTTGATATACTATCCCTGTAATTTTGTTTGTTCCGAGGAACAAGAAGGAGTGATTTTTCAATGAGTCGTATGGTGGGTACCGTATCCCGTGGCATTCGTGCCCCTATCATTCGAAACGGAGACGACTTGGCAGCCATCGTGACCGAATCCGTGCTGGAGGCGGCAAGATGTGACGGCTTCGCGTTTCACGACAAGGACATCGTGGCCATGACCGAGGCCATCGTCGCCCGCGCGCAGGGCAACTACGCGTCGGTGGATGACATTGCCGCCGACGTCAAGGAAAAGCTGGGCGGAGGCACGGTTGGCGTGATCTTCCCCATTCTCAGCCGTAACCGCTTCGCCGTGTGTCTGCGCGGCATCGCCAAGGGAGCGAAGAAGATCGTTCTGATGCTGTCCTACCCCTCCGACGAGGTGGGCAACCATCTGATCTCTTTGGACGCCATCGATGAGAAGGGCGTGAACCCCTACAGCGACGTCCTGACCCTCGAAAAATACAGAGAGCTGTTCGGCTACGAGGTGCATCGCTTTACGGGTGTAGACTACGTGGCTTACTATGAGCAGCTGATCACCGAGTGCGGCGCAGAGGCGGAGATCATCTTTGCCAACGACGCCCGTGCCATCCTGCCCTACACCAAGAACGTCATTTGCTGTGACATTCATACCCGTGCCCGTACCAAGCGCATCCTGAAGGCGGCCGGTGCCGAGCGTCTCTTCGGTCTTGACGAGATCCTCACCGCACCCGTGCACGGTAGCGGCTTCAACGCCGACTACGGTCTGCTTGGGTCTAACAAGGCCACCGAGGATCAGATCAAGCTCTTCCCCCGCGGCTGTCAGAGTCTCTTGGTGGACATCCAAGCACGTCTCAAGGCGGCAACGGGCAAGAGCATTGTGGTCATGGTCTACGGCGACGGTGCCTTTAAGGACCCCGTCGGCAAGATCTGGGAGCTGGCTGACCCCATCGTGTCTCCCGGCTACACCGCAGGTCTTGAGGGCACGCCCAACGAGCTGAAGCTGAAGTATTTGGCCGACAACGAGTTCAGCGCTCTTTCGGGCGACGCGCTCAAGGAGGCCATCAAGACCAAGATCCAGGAGAAGGACAGCAATCTGGTGGGACAAATGGCATCCGAGGGTACTACGCCCCGCCAGCTCACCGACCTGATCGGCTCTCTCTGCGACCTGACCTCCGGCTCGGGTGACAAGGGCACGCCCATCGTCTTTATCCAAGGCTATTTCGACAACTATACCAACGACTAAAAGACACACAGGGGGCTTCCCCTGGGTCATAGCGACACTGAAAGGAGGATCCCGTATGAAAAAGCTGCTGGCATTTCTTCTGGCCGCGTTTTTGCTCATTTCTCTCGTGGCTTGCGGACCCGATGATTCCGCCGACCCCGAAGATCCCAACAAGGACGACCTCGGTGGGGATTCCCAAGGTAGCACACCCGATGCCTCCCCTGATAAGCCCGATAACGATCCGGCCGTTCCCGACCTTGATTGGGGCTACCCGCAATAACGAAAAACAGGCTTGCTCGGCAAGCCTGTTTCTTTTTTCGTCAAGGGACTGCTCTTTCGGAGCTTTTTGCTTACGCCAGCACGTTCAGGCGTGTCAAGGCGGCAAGGAAGGCATCCACGTCCTTTTCTGCCAGCGACGCCTCCACGTCGTACTCCGCGAGAAGAGCCCCCACCAGACTGTCTCTGTCCGTCTCCACCGTCAGCCTTTCCCACAAAAAGCGTCCCGTGTCGTTCAGCTTCATCATCCCCTGAAAGGAGCTGTCCGCCCCCAAGGGCACCACGATGGACACCCCCGCGACCTCTCTTACCATGTAACCGTCACGAATCTTCATTTTGATTCCTCTTTTCTTTTTTCCTATTTAACTCTTTCGCATCCCCTCGTACGCCACGCGCGCCGCCTCCTCGGACATATTACAGCCCAGCTCATAGATCGGCACGTTGCGGATCAAAAGATCCACAAGGCGTAAGGTCTCCGCAAGACCGTCTGGAGAGGATGGCTTTAAAAGCTGGGAAAACACGCGCGTCACTGCCACGTCGGCAGGCATCGCGCCAATGGTGTTTTCCGCGTCGCGGCGCAAAAAGCAGATTCCCGAAAGAGGGACCGACGCGTTTCTGCCCCACCCCTCCTTGCCGCACCAAGGGGTGCCGTAGGCGGTGAACACACCGTCCTTCTCTCGCAAGATGGGCTTATCGCCGTTGACGATGCTCACCCTTTCGCCAAAGGCCTGCCGCCAAAGGGAAATATGGGTGCTTTTTCCCGTTCCGCTGGGCGCGGTAAAGGCATAGCCTCTGCCATCCATCTCAATGACGGCGGCGTGAAACAGCATAGCACCTCTTTTCGCGATCTCGTTGCAGAAGGCGCGGTAGACGCAAACGAATTCCACGTACTCGTCCGTCTGTCCCGGCAGGTCTTTTTTTGCGGCGGCGAGGGTCTCATCCGACAAGGATATGGAAAAATCCTCCCTTGCGCCGTCAGGGGCGCGATAATCACCGCAACGGCGATCAAACTCGGGGTATCGCGGCTCTATCCGCACCGTAAAATCGGCAATACGATATAGTGGCATATTCTCTCCCCCTCGGATAATAAAGACGGGCGTCTCTTGCGGTGTATGACGAAAAGGCGCATCCGAAACCGACAAAGCGACGCGCAAACAAGAAAAGGACAGGGAAATAAATTCCTCTGCCCTTTTCCCTCAAATATTGCGTTTAGACATAAATACAATATGAATGAATTGACGGCAAGCCGTCATGAATGGAAGCCATACGACTTCATGAATTGAAAGCCTACGCTTTCATGAATTGAATTGCCCCGTTATTTTATGCCGCAGGCAATTCATGCACTGCAGGCGCAATTCACGGCATAGCCAATTCATGCCCACAGGGCAATTCATTGCTTCGTTTCCTTAAGGACACAAAGCAATTAGTGAACGATGCAGCGCTCGGTATCCTTATCGAAGATGTGGATTCTCTCGGCCTCGATGGCAACCTTGATCTTGTCGCCGGCGCGAGACTGGGAGCGAGAGGAAACGCGGGCAATGATGTTCTTGCCGTTAGTAGCATCCTCCTGGCCCTCAAACTTCAGGTACAGGTAGATCTCAGCACCCATCAGCTCGGTGACGTCGACCTCGGACTCCATCTGGCTGTCGGGCAGGTTGGAGAGGTACATAGGCTCGTCGTGGATATGCTCGGGACGGATACCCATAACCACCTCTTTGTCGATATACTCCTGCAGAGCGGGGTTGGCCGCCTTGTCTGCGGGGAGCTTCACGGAGGTGTTACCGAACTCAAGGAACAGGTCGTCAGCCTTCTTCACCAGCTTGCAGGTGATGAAGTTCATCTGAGGCGTGCCGATAAAGCCGGCAACGAACAGGTTGCAGGGATAGTCGTAGAGGTTCTGAGGAGTATCTACCTGCTGGATCAGACCGTCCTTCATAACGACGATACGGGTAGCCATCGTCATAGCCTCGGTCTGGTCATGCGTAACGTAGATAAAGGTGGTCTGTACGTTCTTGTGGAGCTTGGTCAGCTCGGTTCTCATGGAAGCACGGAGCTTAGCGTCCAGGTTGGACAGAGGCTCGTCAAGAAGGAATACCTTAGGCTCACGCACGATGGCACGACCCAGGGCAACACGCTGCTTCTGACCGCCGGACAAAGCCTTGGGCTTACGGTCGAGCAGGTGGTTGATGTCAAGGATCTTAGCGGCGATCTCAACGCGACGCTTGATCTCCTCCTTGGAGACCTTGCGCAGCTTCAGACCGAAGGCCATGTTCTCGAACACGGTCATGTGAGGATACAAAGCGTAGTTCTGGAACACCATGGCGATATCACGGTCCTTGGGTGCTACGTCGTTTACAAGCGTGTCGCCGATGAACAGCTCACCCTCGGTGATCTCCTCAAGACCTGCGATCATACGCAGAGTGGTAGACTTACCGCATCCGGAAGGACCTACGAAGATCAGGAACTCCTTATCCTTGATCTCCAGGTTAAAGTCAGACACGGCGGTAACGCCGCCGGGGTACTTCTTGTAAATGTGCTTTAAGGAAAGGCTTGCCATTGTTTGTTTTTCTCCTTTTTTCCGCCTGTGGGCGGTATATTTTTTACATTCATTATTATACCAAATAAATGCCCAAATGAAAAGTGTTTATTTCCCCAAAATTTTGCAGACATATTTGTAAAATATGCACAAAAACACATTTTTTCTTCTCCTTGTTCACACAACGAACATTTATTTTTCTTTAATAAATTAAAATTTGGGAAGATATTTCCTTTTTTTCCGTTGAGGACTTGACATTTTTTCCACCTTATGCTATACTTCTTCCGTAAACGAACCACAAGTGAATAGTCAGGGGTGTCCGCCGCGAGGGCGAGCGGGCTGAGACGGAATTCCGAACCCTTTAACCTGATACGGATCATGCCGGCGTAGGGAGACGATAGAATCGAAACCGCACGACTTTTCCGTGTGGTTTCGTTTTTTATTTCACCGACGGCATTGCCGTCGCCGCATTCGCGGCAGAAAGGATTCGTTATGCAAAGAACCAAAACCCACTCTCTCGTGTTTGCCGCCATGATGGTGGCTCTGTCCTTCGTCCTGTCCTGCGCCAAGCTGCAGGAGATGCCCATGGGCGGCTCCATCACCGTAGGCAGTATGCTTCCCCTAATGATCCTTGCCATCGGCAAGGGAGAAAAATGGGGCTTCGGCGGCGCCTTCGTCGCCTCGCTGTTTCAGCTTTTACAGGCCGTGGTAGAGGCCAACGTCTTCCCCTATTGCGAGACCCCTCTCACCTTGGTCGTTTGTATCCTGTTTGATTATTTAGTCCCCTTCACGGCGATCGGTCTCGCGGGCATCCTCCGCCACGTGTCCTTCGGCAAGGTGCGTCACGGCGGCGTATATCTCGGCATCACCCTCGTTTGCGTCATTCGCTTCATCTGTCATTACGTGACGGGCGTGGTCATCTGGGGTCAGTGGGCACCCGACGGTATGGGCAAGTTTCTCTATTCCCTGCTTTACAACGGCGAATATATGCTCCCCGAGCTGGCCATTACCTTGGTTTTGGCGGTTTGTCTGCTTGAGAGCCCCGAGATCCAAAAAATCATTGGTCTTTCTGTTGACAAAAAGGAAGAAAAATGATATAATAGCCCTGCGACAAGGCGGCGCGGTCGCGTCATATCATGCCGAAAGGTCGTATGGCGAGGAAAGTCCGGGCTTCACAGGGCAGGATAACGGATAACGTCCGCCGAGGGTGACCTCAGGAACAGTGCAACAGAAATAAACCGCCGCGCAAGCGGTAAGGATGGAAAGGCGAGGTAAGAGCTCACCATCCCCTTGGTGACAAGGGGAGTCATGTAAACTCTATCCGAAGCAACGCCGTGGGAACGGGTTTTACCCGACGGTTGCCCGCCGTATTTTCCCTGGGCGGCAGCGCATAGCGCAAGCCACACGGTAACGGGTGGCGCAGATAGATGATCGCGGTCCGCAAGGACACAGAACCCGGCTTACAAGCCCTGTCGCTCCAAAAAGAGCCTCTCGTGAAATGATCCGCACGGGAGGCTTTTTTATTTTTCCCTTTTTTCTTGATTTTTCTTGACAAACGGAAGGTTTCTTGATACAATAAAAGAAGTGATATGATAAAAAAATAACATTCTGAAAATATATTTTTGGAGGTAAGCTATGAAAACAGATATTGAGATCGCGCAAAGCGCGAAAATGCTTCCCATTACCGAGATCGCAGAAGCGGCCGGTGTTGACGCCAAATATTTGGAGCAATACGGCAGCTACAAGGCAAAGGTCAACTACACCCTTCTCTCCGAGACCGAAAAGAAGGAAGGAAAGCTGATCCTTGTTACCGCCATCACCCCCACCCCTGCGGGTGAGGGCAAAACGACCACCACCATCGGCCTGGCCGACGGTATGAAGAAGATCGGCAAGAAGGTGGCAGTCGCCCTTCGTGAGCCCTCTCTCGGTCCCGTGTTCGGCGTTAAGGGCGGTGCCGCAGGCGGCGGATACGCGCAGGTGGTGCCCATGGAGGACATCAATCTCCACTTTACGGGTGATTTCCACGCCATCGGCGCGGCCAACAATCTGCTTGCCGCTATGCTTGACAACCACATCCACCAGGGCAACGCGCTGAACATCGACCCTCGCCGCATCACCTGGAAGAGATGCGTGGATATGAACGACCGCCAGCTCCGCTTCGTCACCGACGGTCTCGGCGGCAAGGTCAACGGCGTACCCCGTGAGGACGGCTTTGTCATCACCGTAGCCTCCGAGATCATGGCGGTGTTCTGCCTGGCTACCTCCATTACCGATCTGAAAGAAAGACTTGCCCGTATCATCGTGGGCTACACCTATGACGATAAGCCCGTGACCGCAGGCGACTTAAAAGCCGTTGGTGCCATGGCCGCCCTTCTTAAGGCCGCCCTCAAGCCCAATCCGGTGCAGTCCCTCCAGGGCACGCCCGCTTTTGTACACGGTGGCCCCTTCGCCAACATCGCCCACGGCTGTAACTCCATCATGGCCACCCGTATGGCCCTTCGTCTTGGCGATTACGCCATCACCGAGGCTGGCTTTGGTGCCGACCTCGGCGCAGAAAAGTTCCTCGACATCAAGTGCCGTATGACCGGTCTCGTTCCCTCCGCCGTGGTGGTGGTCGCCACCATCCGCGCGCTGAAGATGCACGGTGGCCTTGCCAAGACCGAGCTGGGCGAGGAAAACCTCACCGCGCTTGAGGCAGGTCTGCCCAACCTTCTCCGTCATGTTTCTAATATCAAGAACGTATATAAGCTTCCCTGCGTAGTAGCGGTCAACCGTTTCCCCACCGATACCGACGCCGAGGTAGACTCCGTCATCGCCCACTGCAAGAAGCTGGGCGTGAACGTGGTGCTTTCCACCGTCTGGGCAGAGGGCGGCAACGGCGGCGTAGAGCTTGCGAAGGAAGTGGTGCGTCTGTGCGAGGAGGAAAAGGGAGACTTCACCTTTGCCTACGACCTTGACGGCTCCATTGAGGATAAGATCGAAGCCCTGGTCAAGAAGGTCTACGGTGGCGACGGCATCTCCGTCCTTCCCTCAGCCAAAAAGCAGATCGCGGAGCTGACCGCCCTCGGCTTTGACAAGCTTCCCATCTGCGTAGCCAAGACCCAATACTCCTTCTCCGACAATATGGCACTCCTCGGCGCACCCGAGCATTTCACCGTGTCGGTCAAGAACGTAAAGGTCTCCGCCGGAGCGGGCTTCCTCGTCGTTCTGACGGGAGACGTGATGACCATGCCGGGTCTGCCCAAGCTCCCCGCCGCCGAGAAGATCGACGTGGACGAGGACGGCAAGATCACGGGCCTGTTCTAAAAGATCCCCCTGTCCGTTGGCCGCTTTGCGGCCAACGGACTTTTTTATTTCCCGTCATCCCGAAAAGCAAAAGTGCTATATAGGTGAATGTTTTTTTTACTTTTTTCCTTGACATCCCTTTCCTCTCTATGCTACAATAAAAAAGTACCGACGCCCCGAGGGGGTCCGATACAAAACGAGGATCAAGGAGAGACCGCTATGGAATACACAGGCTATGACGCCGTTTGTGCCTTGGAGGAAATGCTACTGAACCGTCGCTTTTTGCCCTACGCCGTCGAAACGCCGTCGGAGGAGCTTTCCTGGGACGATCAGTACGAACGGGCTAATTTTATCTTTTTCGCCGACAGTCACGCCGATTTTTTCTGCAAGGAAGAAAGCACGGACAACGTGCGAAGAACGATTGACTACGCCAACCGTTCGCCCATCCCCTTCGACGCACTGATCAACGCGGGCGACGTCCTCACCCCCTTCGGTGTGAGAACCAAGGAGCATTCCTTTGAGCGCGCCAATCGCTTTTTCGGCTGGGCCAAGGAGAGCAAATATCCCCTCATTTTCGCCAAGGGAAACCATGATCTCAACGACTGGGACAATCTGCCCGAAAACGTCTTTACCGACCGCGATTGGGGCACTCTTTTCCTCGACTATGCCGAGGAGACCTATGGCATTAAGCGCCAGTGCAAGGCCTCGGGCGACAAGTCCACCTGGCATTATTATGACGTGGAAAAGAAAAAAATCCGAATCATCTCGGTGGACATCCAAGACACCGACAAAAGCGTCGTAGGTGAGGACGGCCGTGTTTTCTACCACGGCGGTTGCTCTTGGTATATCTCCAACGAGCAGATCAACTGGCTCGCCGCCTGCGCCTTGAATTTTGACGATAAGGAAGAGAAGGATTGGGGCGTGATCTTCGTCCTTCATCAATATCCCAAAGATCCTTTGGTTGCCAACGTAGGCGACAAGCTACTTGACCTTTGCGTGGCCTTCCAGAACCAGTCAACCTACGAGGACCGTTCCCACTTTGAAAACGCCTTCTTCGATTGGGATCTTTCGGCGGATTTCACGCGCTATCAAAAGGAAGAAAAGAAGCCCCACGTCATCTGCTGGCTTCTCGGCCACGAGCACACGGACAGCTACGAAAACAAAAAGGGCATTCACATCATCAATACTCTTAACGGCTCCGCCACCTCTGTCTCCGGCGATGCTCGCGTTGCGAGAATCCCCGGCACCGCCACGCAAAACAGCTTTGATATTGTAAATATTGACACGACGCGCCGCCGCATCCGCCTTTTCCGCTACGGCGCGGCCAAAACCTGCTACGGCGAGGGCGGCGACCGCTTCCTGCCCGATGGGCTCCCTTATTAAAGAGCCCTTCTTTCCAATTCCGATCAAACAGGAGAAACTGTTATGAATCCGACAGGCTACGATGCCACCTGCGCCTTGGAGGAAATGCTGTTAACCCGTCGTTTTTTGCCTTATGCCATCGGCACACCGTCAAAAGAGCTTTCCTGGGACAATCAATATGAGCGCGCTAATTTCATCTTTTTTTCCGACAGCCACGTCGACTTTTTTCTGGCCAAAGAGGAAAGCACGGACAACGCGCGCAGAACCATCGACTACGCCAACCGATCCCCCATTCCCTTCGACGCGCTGATCAACGCAGGCGACATTATCGCCCCCATCGGGGTGCGAAGCAAGGAGCACTCCCTCGCGCGGGCTCGCCGTTTTTTTGACATGGCAAAAGAAAGCAAATATCCTCTCATCTTTGCCAAGGGCAATCACGATCTCAACGACTGGGACAACTTGAAAGAAAACACCTTTACCGACCGTGATTGGAGCAACCTTTACTTAGACTATGCCGAGGAAACCTATGGTATCAAACGCCAGCGCAAGGCATCGGGAGACAAGTCCACGTGGCACTACTACGACGTGGAAAAGAAAAAAATCCGCATCATCGCAGTGGACGTACAGGACACCGACAAAACCGTTGTGGGCGAGGACGGTAAGGTTCTGTACAACGGAAGCCGTTCCTCTTACGTGTCCAACGAACAAATCAACTGGCTCGCTTCCTGCGCCTTGAATTTTGACGATAAGGAGGAAAAGGACTGGGGTGTGATTTTCGTCTTGCATCACCACCATTACCCCAAAGATGCTCCCTTCGCCGACATTGGAGCCAAGCTGCTCGACCTTTGCGTGGCCTTCCGAAATCAGTCAACCTACGAGGACCATTCCCGCTTTGAAAACAGCTTCTTCGATTGGGACCTGTCGGCAGACTTCACTCGCTACCAAAAGGAAGAAAAAAAGCCCCACATCATTTGCTGGCTTGTGGGCCACGAGCACATGGACGGCTACGAAAACGAAAAGGGCATCCACATCTTTCTCACTCTAAATGGCTCTGCCACCTCCTTTGGCGGCGACGCCCGTGTTGCGAGAATTCTCGGCACCGCCACGCAAAACAGCTTTGATATCCTCAATATCGACACAACGCACCGCCGCATCCGCCTTTTCCGCTACGGCGCGGCCAAAACCTGCTACGGCGAGGGGGGCGACCGCTTCCTTCCGGACGGACTTCCCTATTGACGGAAAGCGCGGCGATCCGACAAGAAACAGGCGAGAGCACAGGAATCATGGGCCCTCTCTGAACGATCCTCCAAAGGTAAAAAGGCCGACTTCAAGCTTTTTCAGCTTGA
>JAZRGD010000105.1:0-7058 GCA_045644045.1 Eubacteriales bacterium | reverse complement strand
CTCGGAAAGAAGAGCATCGGGGTCGGAGATCAAAAGCGTTTTTACCGAAACCACGCCCTCAAGGTGTCGGGCGGCGTCGGTAATGTAGCAGGTGTATACCGTTTCCTTGTCCAGGGCCACCGCGCGGATGGCGGCGAAGGCCTCCTTTACCGTCATGTCCTTTTTGAGGGACACAAATTCGGTGGTCATAATACTGCCCGCCGTATCGGCAGGGTACTTGAGAAGCTCGTTGATGGTACGACGGGCGGCGGGGGTGGAGTTTTTGAGGATACGCGCCACCACGTTGGCGGGCATTTCCTCAATGGTGTCTACCGTGTCGTCCAAATACAGCTCGTCTAAGATCTCGCGCAGCTCGCGGTCGGAGAAGCAGGAGATCAAATGCTCCTTTTCCTCGGCCTCCATTTCTACAAAGACCTCGGCCGCCGTTTGCTTGTGAAGCAGGCGGAAGGCTAAGGTCAGCTTTTCCTCGGGCAAAAGGCCGAGAAGCTCCGAAATGTCGGCGGCGGGAAGGGTGGACAGCATTTCTCTCACTTGGGAATACTGCTTTTCGGACAGCAATTCCGTCATTTCCTCAAGGAGCAGAGAGAGATCCTTGAGCTCGTTCGTAAAAAAATCTTTTTCTTCCATGTTCGTTTCCTCCGTTTGGGTGGGTTACCGAGAGGAAAGGGAAGGATCATCGGTCGCACGCACAGCCGGATGAGACCGTAGACGCGCGCGTATTTCCATTCGTACCTTTCTCTCGGTGACTACTGCCTATGTCAGCCATGATGCTTTCCTTTCTTGTTATTTTCCGTGATTGAAAGATTTTACATTTAAGTATAACATACTTTTTTGCCTCTGTCAACCGAAAGGCGTAGGTTTTTGCGCGGTTTTTTGAAAAAATCGATATTTTGTAAAAAATGTGAAATTTGTATTGCTTTTTTCGCGGTAATGTGCTAAAATGAACGAGTTATTACTTTTTGAAAAGAAGGAAACGGTATGAACACAGCAATTATTATCATCGCGATTGCGCTTTACCTGGCCTTTACGGTCTACATCGGTTGGCGTTGCTCCAAGCAAAACAAGTCTACGGATGACTTTTACCTGGGTGGCAGAAAGCTTGGCCCCTTCGTCACCGCCATGAGCGCGGAGGCATCGGATATGTCCTCCTGGCTCCTGATGGGTCTGCCCGGGGTGGCACTTCTGACGGGGTATCTCGGTAACACCACCGGCTTTGCCGAGGCAGTTTGGACGGCCGTCGGTCTTGCCGTGGGTACTTATTTTAACTGGTTGATCGTGGCGAAGCGACTGCGCCGCTACACCGAAAAAACCAACTCCAGCACGCTTCCCGACTTTTTCTCCAACCGCTTCGGGGATAAGAAGGGCTTGCTTTGTGCCATTGCCGCCGTGATCATCGTGATCTTCTTCGTGCCCTATACCGGCTCGGGCTTTGCGGCTGTGGGTAAGCTCTTTAACTCCTTCTTCGGTGTCAACTATCACGTGGCCCTGATCATCGGTGCCGTCGTTATCGCGGCCTATACCGTGCTTGGCGGCTTCCTCGCCGCCTCCACCACCGACTTTATCCAGTCCATCGTTATGACGGTGGCCTTGGTCGTTGTGGTGATCTTCGGTCTGACCAACGCAAGCGACGGAATGCTTTCTATTTCCGAGCATCTCTCCAACACCGATTTCGGCCTGATGGGCACCGACGGTACCTCCTACGGTATCCTTCCCATTATCTCCACTCTGGCTTGGGGTCTCGGCTATTTCGGTATGCCTCACATCCTCCTGCGCTTTATGGCCATCGAGGACGACAGCAAGCTGAAGCTTTCCCGCCGTGTGGCAACCGTTTGGGTGGTCATCTCCATGGCTGTGGCCATCTTCATCGGTGTGATCGGCTTTAACTACGCCTTCAACAACGGTCTCCTGAAGCCCGGCTTCGACTCCGAAAACATCATCGTGTATATGGCAAAGGGTCTCTCCGAGATCAACTGGCTGCTGGCTATCGTGGCGGGTGTGATCCTGTCGGGCATCCTCGCCTCCATCATGTCCACCGCCGACTCTCAGATGCTGGCGGCAGGCTCCTCCATCTCCGAGAACATCGTGGGTCGCTTCTCTCCCAAAAAGCTGTCGGGCAAGACGCAGATGTGGGTGGCGCGCGGTACTGTCGTTCTTATCTCCATCATCGGCGTGATCCTGGCATGGAATCCCGATAGCTCGGTATTCCGCATCGTTTCCTTCGCTTGGGCAGGCTTCGGTGCCACCTTCGGCGCGCTCGTTCTGTGCGCTCTGTTCTGGAAGCGCACGACGAAGTGGGGTGCTCTCGCGGGCATGATCACGGGTGCCGTTACGGTATTTGTATGGAAGTATGCCGTTCGTCCTCTCGGCGGCGCGTGGGATCTCTACGAGCTTCTCCCCGCCTTTATCCTCTCCGCCATTGCCATCGTGGTAGTCAGCCTTCTCACCCCCGCTCCCGAAAAGGAGATCACCGATCAGTTCGACGAGATCGCCGCGGGTATGAAAAGCAAATAATTCAAATCAATAAAAAATCCACCGATTGTAAACAACCGTTTGCAATCGGTGTTTTTTATCGCTCGTTCCTTGCCTTTTGCCCGTTGACCGCCTTGATCTTGGACAGGTCAAGCTTCGGCACTCTTTCAGATCGTTTAAGGATATGACGGGGCTGTCTCCGAGCACTTATCGCGGGTCGGTGACGGACGCGAAGGAAAAATAAAAAGAAAATGCATTTATTTTAATGAAAACACTTGACAAAACGGTATAAGTGAGGTATAATTACTTCATCAAGCTAAAACTTTAGCAAGATAAAGCACTAAAATTTGAAAAGAGGACATTAAAATGAAAAAGATTCTTTCTCTCGCGCTGGCCCTGCTTATGCTTGTGGGCACACTCTTCTGCTTCGTAAGCTGTAACGGCGATGACGCCAACACTCTCGTTTGCGGCGTTACCATTTTCGAGAACATGAACGAAAAGGACGAGAACGGCAACTGGACCGGCTTTGAGTCCGAGTTCGCCATCGAGGTTGGTAAGCTGATCGGTATGAAGGTCGAGTTCCAGGAGATCGACTGGGGCCAGAAGTACATGGAGCTGGAGTCCGGCACCATCGACTGCATCTGGAACGGCTTCACCGCTAACTCCACGGATAAGATCGACGGCGTTGAGACCAAGCGTTCCGACCTCGTTGACTTCACCTACGGCTACATGCTCAATCAGCAGTGCATCGTGATCAAGAACACCAATGCCGACGTGATCAAGACCGAGGCTGACCTTGCGGGCAAGAAGGCGGGTGTTGAGGGCGGAAGCGCAGGCGAAAGCTACGCCTCCGAGGTGACCGATCAGATCGAGAAGTATACCGCCCAGAACAAGGCATTCCTTGAGGTTAAGTCCGGTGCCGTTGATTTCGCGGTTATGGACATCGTTCTCGCGCAGAACGTTTGCGGCAAGGGTGACTACGCCGATCTTATGATCGTTGACGGCATTGAGCTTGCTTCCGAGGTGTACGCCATCGGCTTTGAAAAGGGCAGCGAGCTGACCGCTAAGGTCAACGGTGCCATCAAGACTCTCTTTGAGAACGGCAAGATCGCTGAGCTGGCGGAGAAGTACGGCTTTGAGAACGTCGTTCAGCTTGTCGAGGACATCGAATAATTAAACACCAAAGGAAATAATAATGGCAATCACTTGGTCTTCATTTTGGCAAGTAACCCTCAGGTTGCTGGAAGGATTTGAGACCACCTGCCTCATCTTTGCGCTAACACTCGTGTTAGCGCTTCCTTTGGGTTTGGTGATCTCCTTCGGCTCCATGTCGAAGTTTAAGCCCTTGGCGTACGTGACCAAGGTCTTCGTCTGGATCATTCGCGGCGTGCCGCTGATGCTTCAGATCTTCGTGGTGTTCTACGTGCCGCGCCTTTTATGGCAGCTTTCCTTCTTCACGCGCTTCAACGCGGTGATCGTGGCGTTTGTGATCAACTACGCCTGCTATTTCTCCGAGATATACAGAGGCGGTATTGAGGGCATTCCTCGCGGTCAGTACGAGGCGGGCGAGGTCCTTGGTATGACCAAGGCGCAGATCTTCTTCAGGGTGGTTTTGATGCAGGTGGTCAAAAGGATCATCCCTCCCATGTCCAACGAGATCATTACCCTTGTAAAGGATACCGCTCTCGCCAGGGTCATTATGGTCATTGAGATCCTGAAGGTGGCTGAGGAATACGCCGCCACCAGCGCTTTGATCTGGCCCACCTTCTATACCGCGGTCTTCTATCTTCTGTTTGTGGGTATCCTTACGCTTCTTTTCGGCCACATCGAGAAAAAGCTGTCCTACTACAAGGTTTAAGGAGGCTTGGATATGGCATTGCTTGAAGTTAAAAATATCAAAAAGCACTTTGGAAAAACGGAGGTGCTGAAGGGCATCGACTTCACCCTTGAAAAAGGAGAGGTGTTGACCATCATCGGCTCCTCGGGAAGCGGTAAGACCACTCTCCTTCGTTGCCTCAATTTCCTTGAGATCGCCAACGAGGGGCAGATTTTTGTAGAAGACAAGCTTCTGTTTGACGCAGACGACAAAGCTACGCTGACCGATGCGCAGATCCGTCGCAACCGTCTCCACTTTGGTCTGGTCTTTCAATCCTTTAACCTCTTTCCCCAATACACCGTCATGCAAAACCTGACCCTTGCCCCCATTCTCGCCCTGAAGGACGGGAGAAGGGCGCGGCGCAGGACAGAGGGCGCGACGGCGGCGAAGGAATGGTACTCCTCTGCCGTGGCGGAGATTATGGAAAAGGCGGAGAATATCCTTGAGCGCGTGGGGCTTTCCGAGAAAAAGGCTTCTTATCCCTGCGAGCTTTCGGGTGGCCAGCAGCCGCGCGTGGCGATCGCCCGCGCCCTTTGCATGGCACCTCACATCCTTTGCTTTGACGAGCCCACCTCCGCTCTCGACCCCGAGCTGACGGGCGAGGTGCTTCGCGTCATCAAGGAGCTGAAATCGGGAGACCGCACCATGGTCATCGTCACCCATGAAATGGACTTTGCCCGTCACGTGTCGGATAAGATCATCTTCATGGCGGACGGCGTGATCGAGGAAATGGGCACCCCCGAGGAAATTTTCGATCGTCCCAAGAGCGAAAAGCTGATCGCCTTCTTGGATAAGGAAAAAAATCTGTTTTAAGGTAAGGCTTGACAACGCTTGCCTTTCGTGCTATACTATGGGTGTTTTTATAAAACATTTTGATAAAGGAAGGAATTTCTCATGACTAAGACGAAAAAGATCGTTCTTGCGTCGGCGGCCTTCGTGATCATCGCCCTTTTGGTGGTTGCGGGTCTCACCGGCGGCGGCAACCTGGCCGGTACTGCTTGGTCGCTGTTCCCGCCCGTTGTGGCAATCGCTCTCGCGCTGATCACCAAAGAGGTGTACAGCTCTCTGTTCATTGGTGTGGTCACCGGTGCCTTGATGGCAAGCAATTTCTCCTTCACGGGCACAATGGATGCCTTGGTTGACGGCGGCTTGATTCAAGCCGTTTCGGGCAATGCAGGTATCTTCATCTTCCTCGTGGAGCTGGGCGTTATCGTTGCGCTTCTCAATCGCACAGGTGCCGCGCAGGCCTTCGGTCGTTGGGCGCAGACGCACATCAAAACCAAGATCGGCGCACTTCTCGCCACCTTTGTTCTTGGTGTTTTGATCTTCATTGACGACTACTTCAACTGCTTGACGGTTGGCTCGGTTATGGCTCCCATTACCGATACGAAGAAGGTGTCCCGCGCGAAGCTGGCGTACCTCATCGACGCTACTGCCGCTCCCGTGTGTATGATCGCTCCCATTTCCTCTTGGGCGGCCGCCGTTTCCAGTAACGTGACCCCCGAGGTGGCGGGCGATATGTCCGGACTTGAGCTGTTCGTTCGCGCCATTCCCTTTAACTTCTATTCTCTGTTGACGCTGGTCTTCGTTGTTGCCATTGCCATCATGGGCTTTGACTACGGCAAGATGGCTGAGTTTGAGAACAAGGCGCAGAGCGGTGAGCTTAGCAAGGTAGGTGGCGACAGGGCAGAGGAAGGCAATCCTCGTGCGCGCGTGCTGGACATTATTCTTCCCATCGCCGTGCTGATCGTTGTCTGTGTGCTGGCTCTCCTCTACGTTGGCGGCTTCTTCACCGTGGACGGCGACTTCTATATGGACTTCGTTGGCGCGTTCGGTGACACGGATGCTACCGTTGGTTTGCCTTGGGGTGGTTTGATCGCGCTGGTCATCACCATTGCCTACTACATTATTCGCAAGCTTCTCACCTTTGAGGCTTCCATGAAGGCACTTCCCGAGGGCTTTATCGCCATGGTTCCCGCTATTCTTATTCTGACCCTTGCCAGTGCCCTCAAGAACACCACGGGTATGCTGGACAGTGACGCCTTCGTCAAGAGCATTATGGCAGGCGCGGGCAGCCTTGTGGCTCTCCTTCCCGCCGTAATCTTCCTTGTGGCTTGCTTCATCTCCTTTGCCACGGGTACCTCTTGGGGCACCTTCGGTATCCTCATTCCCATCGTGCTTGGCGTGTTTGAGGCCGGCGATCCTCTGCTCTTCATCGGTATCTCCGCTTGCCTGGCAGGTGCCGTTTGCGGCGACCATTGCACTCCCATCTCCGACACCACCATTATGGCGTCCGCAGGTGCGCAGTGCAACCACGTGGATCACGTGTACACGCAGTTGCCCTACGCCATCACCGTTGCGGCGATCTCCTTCGTGATGTTTGTCATCGCGGGCTTTGTGAAGATCGTTTGGATCTGCTTGCCTCTCGGTATCCTTTTGACCATCGGTACCTTGATCGTTATCAAGATGCTGACGGACAAGAAGCAGAAGGCTGAATAAAAAATGAGAAAATCGCTTGCGCCACCGCGCAAGCGATTTTTTTTGTATAACGAAAACCACGCGATAGTCGCGTGGTTCAAAAGAGGCTTTGCCGATGAACAGAAATTTCACCCAAACAAGTGCGGAAGGCATTTGTGCCAAAGGCCCCCTCCGAGAGGGGGCTCCCGCCGTGAGGCGGGTGGAGGAGTGTGCGGTAGTGGCGGCGACCGTAAAC
>JAZRGD010000104.1:0-2825 GCA_045644045.1 Eubacteriales bacterium | reverse complement strand
TTGCGGCAAACGAGGTGAAGAAAAAATACAAAAAGTAAGAAGGCGGGAGGCCCGCCTTCCAAGGATCACCAAAAGGTGATCCGGTTCCCTTTGCAAACGCCATAAAGCGTTTGCAAACAGGTGCTCTGTTTGCCGCTTGCGGCAAACGAGGTGAAGAAAAAATACGAAGAGTATTTTTTCTGGATTAGAGCGTGACGCCATCCTTAAAGATAGAGATCTCCTGATACCCGTTCTTTTCGTTTTGGGCCTTTTCGCCGCTTGCCACTCGAATGACGTGATCAAGCAACTCGTCGGTGAGGGGCTTGCCGTCCAGGACGGGAGAGGCGTCAAAGTCGATCCAACCCTTTTTCCTTTCTGCAAGACTGCCGTTTGTTGCCACCTTGACGGTGGGAACGCCCGTGCCGAGGGGGGTGCCTCTGCCTGTGGTAAAGAGGATCATATGCACGCCTGCGGCAAAAAGGTTGGTGACGGCCACCATATCGTTGCCGGGGCCGTTGAGGAGAGAGAGGCCGTTTTTGGTCACGGTGTCGCCGTAGTCAAGCACGTCCACCACGGCGGCGGAGCCGCCCTTTTGCACGCAACCGAGAGATTTTTCCTCAAGGGTGGTGATGCCTCCCGCCTTGTTGCCGGGAGAGGGGTTTTCGTAAATGACCTGGTTGTGTCTTTCGTAATAATCCTTGAAGTCGTTGATGAGCTTTACCGTCTTTTGGAAGATCTCCTCGCTTGCGGCTCTTGCCATCAACAGATGCTCCGCACCGAACATTTCGGGCACCTCGGTGAGAACGGAGGAGCCGCCCATGGCGATGAGCCTGTCGGAGACTCTGCCGAGAAGAGGATTGGCGGTGAAGCCACTGTATCCGTCACTGCCGCCGCATTTCAGACCGATGACCAGGCGGGACACGGGAACGGGGGTGCGGACAAAGGTGGCGGCGCGGGCCTTCAACTCCTCTATGATCTTTACGCCCTCGGCGATTTCATCCTCTACCTCTTGACAGACGAGGAAGCGGACTCGTTCGGGGTCGTATTCGCCAAGGATCTCCTTGAATACGGCGATATTGTTGTTCTCACATCCAAGACCCAAAACCAGAACGCCTGCGGCGTTGGGGTGATTTACGATGCCGCGCAGAACGAGCTGGGTGGTCTTTTGGTCGTCGCCCAGCTGAGAACAGCCGAAGGGATGGGTGAAGGCCAGAGCCCCCGTCAGGGCAGCCAGACGCTCGGCGGTCTTGTTGACACAGCCCACCGTGTTGACGATGAAAATATCGTTACGGATGCCCACCTTGCCGTCGGGGCGGACGTAGCCCATAAAGGTGGGAACGTCGGAGATCTTTTCCATCTTATCCGCAAAGGGGCGGTAGGTGTACTCGATCTTGTCGCCGAGGGCGGTCTTTACGTTGTGGGTATGTACGTGCTCGCCCTTCTTAATGTCGGCGGTGGCGATACCGATGGGGTTGCCGTATTTGATCACGGCCTCCCCCTTCTTGATGTCGCGGAGGGCATACTTATGCCCGTCCGCGATGTTGACCTCTACCGTGTCAAGCTTATTGATCAACATGCTTGGCTACCTCGTCATACATAAAGGAAAGGTCCTCGCCCCAATACTCTGTCTTGGCCAGAATGTCGGAGAGGGAAGCGGTCTTCATAAAGGCGCAGACGGCCGCGTCGTCACGGGTGCGGTCGGTGCGGTAGAAATCAATGAGCTTGGCAAAGGCAAAGGTGAGAGTCTCGGGCAGCTTGCCAAAACGCTTGTTGTACTCCAAAATGGAGGGAAGCACGCGCACCTTGAACTTGCTGACGGAGTTTAGAGAAATGTCGGCAAGGAAGTGGCGGATGTAGGGGTTGGAGAAGCGGGTCAGCACGTCGCTTGCGTAGGCCAGCAGCTCCTCGCGGGGCAGGTCCAACGTGGGGATGATCTCATCGAATACGCACTTGCGCAGATGCTCCTTCATGACCTCGTCCTTCATGCAGTCGCCCACCGTTTCGAGACCCGAAAGCAGAGCGTAGGGAACGAGAGAGGTGTGCGCGCCGTTGAGGATACGCACCTTGCGGGTGCGGTACATTTCCAGCTTGTCGGGGGTCACGATGACGTTCAGCCCGGCCGCGGTGAAGGGAAGCTCGCTTTCTAAATCAAAGGCGGTCTCAATGACCCACAGATGGAAATACTCGGAGGTGTTGGGCAGCTTGTCCTCGTAGCCCAGGTCGATGTCCTCGCCCTTGGGGTAGCCCGTATTGATGCGGTCAACGAGGGTGTTGCAGAAGACGTTCTCCTTCTCCACCCAAGCGGTAAACGCGGCGGAAAGACCCCACAGCTTTGCGTATGCCAGAACGCACTTTTTCAGGTTGTCACCGTTGCGGTCGATCAGCTCGCAAGGAATGAGGATAAAGCCGCCAAGGCCTTTTTCAAAGCGTCTTTTGAGCAACAGCGTCAGCTTTGCGGGGAAGGAGACGGCGGGGGCTGCCTCGGGGGTGTCGGCTTCATTGTATGTAATGCCTGCCTCGGTAGTGTTGGACAGAATGAAGCGAGCGGTGGGAATGTCCGCCAAGGACAAATAGGCCTCAAAATCGTCGTAGGGCTTTACGGTGCGAGAAATGACCTTGCAGACTGTTTTTTCCACGCCCTCCGCGCCGCGGATGAGGTGCGTATAGCAGCAGTCCTGCTCCTCAAGCAGGTCGCAAAGACCCTTGTCGATGGGCTGTACTACGGCCACGCTGCCGTCGAACAGACCCTTGTCCGTCATTTTTTGCAGCATCCAATCGGCAAAGCCGCGCAGAAAACCGCCCTCGCCAAACTGAATGACCTTTACGGGTGCTGTGCTTCTCTCAAA
>JAZRGD010000103.1:0-6204 GCA_045644045.1 Eubacteriales bacterium | reverse complement strand
GGGGGGGGGGGGGGGGGGGGGGGGGGGGCGCAGAGGATGGCGACCTGATGGACCTAGAGGGGGGGGGGGGGGGGGGGGGCGGGGGCGGCGATATAGCCGAGACGCCAGCCCGTCATGGCATAGGCCTTGGAAAAGCCGTTTGCCACGATGGTCCGCTCACGCATATCGGGAATGGCGGCAAAGGAAAAATGCTTTTTGCCATAGGTCAGCTCGCTGTAAATCTCGTCGGTCAGCACCAGAATATCGGTGCCGCGCAACACCTCCGCAATGGCCTCCATGTCCGCTTTTTCCATGATCGCGCCCGTGGGGTTGGCGGGGAAGGGGAGGATAAGGAGCTTGGTCCTCGGGGTGATGGCCGCCCTCAGCTCCTCGGCGGTAAGGCGGAAGTTGTTTTCCTCCTTCAAGGGGATCTCCACCGTCACGCCGCCCGTCAGATGAATGATGGGGTCGTAGCAAACGAAGGAGGGAAGGGGAAGAATGACCTCGTCTCCGGGGTTGACGGTGGCGCGAATGGCCAGATCAATGGCCTCACTGCCGCCCACCGTGACCAACACCTCGGTCTTGGGGTCGTAGGACAGACCGTGACGGCGGGAGAGGAAGCGGCAGATCTCCTCACGCAATTCAAGCGTGCCCGCGTTGGAGGTGTAATAGGTCTTGCCCTTTTCAAGGGAGGCGATGCCCGCCTCGCGGATGTGCCAGGGGGTCTTAAAATCGGGCTGTCCCACGGTCAAGGCCACCACGTCCTCCATCTCCTCCAGCATATCGAAGAATTTGCGGATGCCGGAGGGCTTGATGTCCTGCGCGCGTGTGGACAGGAGCTTTTCGTAATTCATCATAGATCGTTGCCTCGCTCGTCGATCTCCTCGCCGCCGAAGACTACGCCGTGATCCTTGTATTTCTGCAAAACGAAATGGGTGGCGGTGGCGGTGACCTCGTCGATGGTGGCCAGCTTGGTCGCCACGAAAATGGCCACCTCGCGCATGGTCTTGCCGTGGAGCATAACGGTCAGGTCAAAGCCGCCCGACATAAGGTACACGCTGTCTACCTCGGAATAGTTGGAGATCTTTTCGGCAATGGCCTCGTAGCCACAGCCCTTTTGGGGAATGACCTTCAGCTCGATGAGGGCGTTGACGTACTCTATATCGGTCTTGTCCCAGTCAATGACGGTGGTGTAGCCGAGGATCACGCCGCTCTTCTCGTAGCTCTCGATCATGCCTTTGATCTCGCCCTCCTCCTTCTCGCACATCAGTGCCAGCTCCTTTTCGGTCAGGTGAGCGTCCTTTTCCAACAGCTTGAGCAGTTTTTTCATTTTTCTATTCCTATTCCTTTCTCAATCGGTCTCCTTGGCCGCGCGGATGGCGTCAAAGGAAAGACCGTATTTTTCGGCAATGTCGGCGGCATAGCTCTTGCCGTCGGGCTTTTGTCTCTTGATGAGGAAGGAGCGACGCCCCTCCTCGATGCCTGCCACCAGGTTGTCCACCCTCACTCCGCCCAAGGGGCGAACGCGGTCGTTGATCTCGTCCACGGCGGCGGCAAGCTCGTGCAGGTGGGTGGAGAAGATGCCCCTACAGCCGATGACGGCAAAGCCGCAAAGCAGCTCCGAGGCAATGAAGGAGGCCTCATACGCCCCCGTGGAGGACAGGGATTCGTCGAGCAGCACCAGGCTTTCCCCCGTCACGTCGTCTAAGATCTCCCGCAGACGGGCGCATTCCTCCCCAAGACGACCCTTGTCGATGGTGTCGTCCGCTCCCGTGGGGAAATGGGTATAAATGCCGTCGGCGGGGCTGACGGTGGCACTGTCCGCCATCACGGGAAGCCCCAGCATGGTCATGGCTACCGCAAGGCCGAGGGCGCAGGTCACCACGCTCTTGCCGCCACGGTTGGGGCCTGTCAGCACGTAGAGCCCTGCCGCCCCGTCAAAGCAAAGGTCGTTCTTCACCACCGTCTCCTCGATGCGGAGTGCCACGTCGGGATTGCCCAGGGCGGTGGCGGCAAAGGCACGCTCCGCCATGGGGCGGAGGGTGGGATAGACGAGGGTGTAGCCCCTGTCCTTCAAGCGGCGGGTCAGCTCCACCGAGCGGGTGAGAAACTCGATCTCGGGCAGAACGCGAAGCAGAAAATCGGTGTTGTCCAGCACGTACTCGCCCACGATGGTGCGCCAGGCGCGCACCGAGGAGCGGAACACCTTGTCAATGGCAGAATGGAAGGCGGTCTGCATGGCCTCCTTGCGGTTTTCCGATTGCCCCTTGTCAAAGGGAACGATGTCGGCAATGCAGGTAAAGGCGTCGTTGCGGAAGCTCATGCGCAGGATCTTGTCAAGGGCCTTGCCCGACTTGAAGGTCTCGGCGTTGATGGAGACCACACCCGCGTCCTTGGGGCGAAGCTGGTCGTCAAGGTTTACCCCCACCGTGATGCTCTTGACCTCGCGGATGCGAGAGGAAAGGCTCTTCAAGTCCGCGTTGAGGCTCTTGTAGTATTCGCTCTCGGTGAGAGTGAACACCGCCTCGGCCAGACGCACAAAGGCGGGGCTGGTCAGCTCATCCCTCAATGGAGTCAGCCCTCGCTTTAAAGCCTCCACGCAGGAGATATAAAGCTCGATCTCGGTGATGCTGTAAAGATAGGATTCGCCCGAAGCGGTGCTTCCCGCGTCAAGGCTGCGCAGCTCCTCGATGTCCGAAAGAATGGGCAGAGCCTCCGCCAGCGTGTCGGCCAGGGAAGGGTGGGCCTCCATTTCGGCAAGGGTGGCTTGTCTGTAAGCGATGACCGCCCCGTCGGTGGTGAAATAGGAGGAGAGGGCGCTGTTTTTCAGGCGGAAAAGAGAGGTGAGCCCCAGCTCCTCGCATACGGCGTCGGTGACACGGGGAACTCCCTCGCCTCTTTCGTGGCGGCGTCTCGACTCCTCGTCGGGAAAGAGCAGACTTAAAAATATAGGCTCCATATAAAAGTTCTCCTAAAGTTGGTTTGACGGACGGTGAGACCGCGTCTGCTGACGGAAAAGCCATGCTCCTCCGTCAAAATGGGTATACACAAGTATTTTATCATATTTTTTTCTTCATTACAAGGGGTTTTGTCAAAAATATCACAAGATGGAAGGAAAACGGGCGAAACAAGGCGCGAAGCAAGAGCGAAAAGACGGGGCAAAGGCGGTTCTTTACACGGATTTAACACAACCTTGATTTCCCTCTTTACAAAAAATGAGTTATACTGTATAATATACGTGGTAGAATGGACGAGGCTCGTTCCTTTTGCCGCCGCAAAAACATACGACGAAAAGACGAAAAGACGAAAAGACGAAAAGAGGAAATGGTATGAACATCATCGACGCGCTACTTACTGCCTTTACCCTTCTCGGAGGGCTTGCCTTCTTCCTGTACGGCATGAAGATCATGTCCTCGGGTCTCGAGACCCTGGCGGGCGGCAAGCTGGAAACACTTTTGAAGAAAATGACCTCCAACCCCCTGAAGAGCATGGTGCTGGGCGCGGGTATCACCGTGGCCGTGCAATCCTCCTCGGCCGTGACGGTCATGCTGGTGGGTCTCGTAAACTCTGGTATTATGGATCTTTCGGGCACCGTTGGCGTTATCATGGGCTCCAACGTGGGCACCACCCTCACCGCTTGGATCACCTCCCTCGCGGGACTTGATACGGGTGACGGCTCCTCTTGGCTTGATATGCTGAAGCCCGACTCCTTCTCTCCCCTGGTGGCGCTCATCGGTATCCTTTTGATCATGGCCGCCAAATCCAGCAAGAAAAAGAGCATCGGCTCTATCCTCATCGGCTTTGCCATTCTGATGACGGGCATGAGCCTCATGTCGGGCGCGATGAAGCCCTTGGCGAACGAGCCTTGGTTTGCGGGTATGCTCACCCTCTTTGAGAATCCCCTTCTCGGCGTTTTGGTGGGTACCGTCTTTACGGGTATTATCCAAAGCTCCGCCGCCTCGGTGGCCGTGCTTCAGGGTATCGCCACGGCGGGCGGGCTGACCTTCGCCGCCGCCTTCCCCATTATTATGGGTCAGAACATCGGTACCACCGTCACCGCCGCCATCTCCTCCATCGGCGTAAACCGCAACGCCAAGCGCGTGGCCGTGGTGCATGCTTCCTTTAATATTATCGGTACGGCCTTCTTCCTCCTCGTTTACGCCATTCTTTACTATACCGTAAAGCCCGCGCTTTTTGCGATGGAGGTCAATTCGGTACATATCGCCGTTGCCCACAGCGTGTTCAATATCGTCACCACGCTTCTGCTTTTGCCCTTCTCCCGACTGCTGGTGAAGATCGCGCATTTCTTCATCAAGGATGCGGAGGAGACCCCCGAGGAGGTCGTCTGCTTCCTCGACTCCCGTCTGTTCTCCACCCCCTCCATCGCGGTGGCGGAGTGCAACGCCCGTGCCGCCGAAATGGCCAAGGATGCCCACGCGGGTATCCTCGCCGCCATTGCGTATATGAACGCTCCCGACGAAAAGCTCCGTGAGGAGATCCTCTATTACGAGGACAGAGTGGACAAGTATGAGGACGCTCTCGGTAAATATTTGGTCTCCCTTTCCTCTCGCGCGCTCTCTGACCGCGACAGCCGTCAGACGGCAAAGCTTCTTCACGCCATCGGTAACTTTGAGCGTATCAGCGACCACGCCGTGAACCTGATCAAGGTCTCCGACGAGATCACGGCCAAGGGGCTGTCCTTCTCCCCCGCCGCCAAGACCGAGCTGGCCGTCCTTGAGCGTGCCCTCACCGATATTATGTCGAGAACGGTGGAGGCCTTCTGTGACTCCGACGTGGCCGTTGCAAAGGACGTAGAGCCTCTTGAGCAGGTCATCGACGCCCTCATTGCCGAGATCCGTATCCGTCACATCAACCGCTTGCAAAAGGGCAATTGCACCGTGGAAATGGGCTTTGTTCTGGCCGATCTGCTCAACAACTACGAGCGCGTGTCCGACCATTGCTCCAACCTTGGCGTTATCGCCATCGAGGCGGAAAGTGCCGACGACCCCGGCGCGCACGCTTACCTGCACGAGATCAAAAGCTCTTACGACTTTAATGAGGTCTTCGAGCGTTATCTTTCCGAGTATCAGCTGTAAGGAGTGCCTATGATCTATTTGCTTGAAGATGACGCCAGCATCCGCAAGCTGGTGGTTTATACGCTGAAAACAGGCGGTCTCGAAGCCGAGGGCTTTGCCGCCCCCTCCGCCTTTTGGGAGGCGGTGGAAAAGGAGACGCCCACCCTGGTTTTGCTTGACCTGATGCTCCCCGAGGAGGACGGCCTTTCCGTTCTCGCGAAGCTGAAGGAGCGCGAGGACACCGCCCGCGTGCCCGTGATGATCCTCACCGCCAAGAACAGCGAGTTCGACAAGGTGGTGGGTCTCGATTCGGGAGCCGACGACTATATGACCAAGCCCTTCGGGATGATGGAGATGCTCTCTCGCGTCAAGGCACTTTTGCGCCGCACCGAGGGACAAGCGTCCGCCGCGCTCACGCGAGAGGGCTATACAAAGGGAAGTCTTTACCTCTCCCCCTCCCATCACGTGGTGGAGGTGGGCGGCGAGAAGGTCTCCCTCTCCCTCAAGGAGTTCAAGCTCCTGTGCTATCTGTTTGAAAAGGACGGCCGCGTGGCCGACCGCGACGAGATCCTGAATGCCGTTTGGGGCTATTCCTTCGACGGCGAGAGCCGCACCGTGGACGTGCATATCCGCACCCTGCGCCAAAAGCTGGGCGAGGCGGGCGCGCTGATCGAGACGGTCAAGGGCGTCGGGTATAAGATCGCGGACTAATTCGGAAAAATGCTTGTTTGCATTTTTCCTCCGAGGTCATATTTGCGCAAAGCGCAAATATGACCGCTTCCCTTGCGCCAATGCTTTGTTGCATTGGCGCATTTTAGTAGAAAATCGCTGATTGCGATTTTCGCGCGGGAGCGAAATGCTTGTTTGCATTTTTCCTCCGATTCGGAAAAAATACTGTTCGTATTTTTTCCTTCGAGGCCATATTTGCCTCTAGGCAAATATGGCCGCTTCCTTTACCCCAACGTTTTGTGACGTTGGGGTATCTTACCCGAAAACCGCTGTATGGCGGTTTTCGTGGCGCAAATATGACCGCTTCCCTTGCGCCAATGCTTTGTTGCATTGGCGCATTTTAGTAGAAAATCGCTGATTGCGATTTTCGCGCGGGAGCGAAATGCTTGTTTGCATTTTTCCTCCGATTCGGAAAAAATAC
>JAZRGD010000102.1:0-23336 GCA_045644045.1 Eubacteriales bacterium | reverse complement strand
TCTGATCGCAAAAAACCAAATGCGACTGTGCGTTTGCACAGTCGCTTTTCTCTTTTTTATGTGTAGCAAAACTCGATTTTCCCGTCCTCGTCGAAGGAATATTCGTCCGTCCGCGTTTCTTTGGGCAGTGTCACCTTTTCGAGAGAAGCGCATTCCGAAAACGCGCATTCTCCCACAAAGCGCAGACCTCTTGGCAAAACGATCTCGCGTAAAGCCGCGCAATCCGAAAAGGCGTAGTCTCCCACGTGGCTCACGCCTTCGGGAAGGGTCACGTCGGTGAGGGACACGCACCCGTCGAAGGTGTAATCCTCTACGTCACACGCGGGGAAAACGATGCTCTCTAAGGCAGAGCATCCCATAAAGACACCGCTTGCCACCGTTGCTTCCTTGTTTTCTATGCAGACCCGGGTGAGGGAAGTGCAGGAGGCAAAGGCATCCTCGCTGATCTCGGTCACGCCCTGTGGAATGAGGACTTCCGTCAAGGCGGTGCATTCCCTGAACGCATCGGGCCCGATTTGGCGAAGGCTGTCGGGAAGTGTGACACACCGTATGCTTTTATTTTGATAGAAAGCGCCGTCAAGGATGACCTTGGTTTTTTCGTGGAGGCAAAGGGTCTCCGTGTTGTTGTTCTCGGGCGCGGCGAACGCCACGTATGGGTTGGCCTCATTGCCAAGGTATAGTCCACCCTCGTATGCCGTGTAACGCACGGTGGCGTTTCTCGGAAAAGCCCCTTTTCCTACCGACATAAGACTGTCGGGCAGGGAAATTTCTTTCAGCCCCCCACAGCTAAAGGCATAGTCGCCCACCTGCTTTACCCCTTCGGGAAGCACGAGAGCGGTAAGAGCATCGCAAAAGGAAAAGGCCGAGCTTTCGATGCGCTCCGCAGTGTCGGGAATGGAAACCGACGTCAAAGCGGTACAGCCCGAAAAGGCGCCCGTGCCGATCCACCTTACGCCGTCGGGAAGAGAGGCCGCCGTTATAGTTTCACATTCCTGAAACGCGCCGTCTAAAACGATCTTCGTATCGGGATGAATAGTTGCCGTTTCCGTTCCTTGGTCTATCACGGAAAGCAGGGCGACAAAGGGATTTTTTTCGTTTCCGAGATACCTCGCGCCTTCATACTCGTTGCAAGCGAGCGCGGCACAGCCGCGAAAGGCCTCGTCTCCGATCTCCCTTATGCCGTCGGGTAGGGAAACGGTCTTTAAGGAAGAGCAGCTTTTGAAGGCGTCAAACCCGATCTTGGTTACCCCTTCGGGAATGATCACCTCGCGCAGTCGGGCGCAGCTTTCAAAGGCGCAAAGACCGATCTCGGTCAGCCCGTCGGGTAAGACGACCGTCTCCATGCTCTTGCAATCGGAGAAGGCGCAAGCACCGATGCGCTTGACCTCGGTGGGTATCGTTACGTTCTTTTCCTTCCCTTTATACTCCACCAAAACGCCGTCTTTTATTTCAAGCGTCTCGTTCTTTTTCATCACGCCTCCTCTATGGCGCGGCGCACCTCGCCAATATCCTTCATAATATAGGTGGGCTTTTCCACGCTTGCCTCGGCATCCGCCGCCGTGCCCTCTCCCGAAAGCACCAAAACGGTGTCGATGCCCGCATGCACGCCCGATGCTATGTCGGTATAAACACGGTCGCCGATCAGCACCGCCTCCTCCTTGGCATAGCCTGTTTTTTCAAGTGCCAAAAGGATCATTTCGGGCTGAGGCTTGCCGATAAAACGGGGCATTCTGCCCGTGGCGGTCTTTAAAATTTGAGCGATAGAGCCGCAATCGGGGACAGAGCCGTACCAGGTGGGACAAACGTAGTCGGGATTGGTGGCGATATAATCCACTCCTCTGTTCAGCAAAATGCAGGCGTCCTCCAGCTTCCCAAAGGTCAGCTCGGTGTCAAAGCCCATCACCAGCACCTTTACGTCCTCGTCGGGGGTCGTGACTACGTTGGTGCCCGCCGCCTCCAGCTGGGAACGGAAGGATGCCGTACCGAAGACGTACATTTTCTCATTGGTATAATGCTTTTTCAGGTCTACGACGGTGGCATCTACCGAGGTGAGAAAATCCTCCTTCACGGCGGGCACACCCATTCCCTCCAGTTTTTTAATATAGGCGTCAACTCCCTTGGAGGAATTGTTGGTCAGGTAGAGATATCTGCCTCCTTTTTTCTTTACCGCCTCCATGAAGGGCAAGGTTTCGGGAAAAAGATCGTGGTCGAGATAGATCGTCCCATCCATATCCAATAAGAACAGCTTTTTTTCTGACAGAGCTTTCATTTCTTTCTCCTTGTATGATGTTGCTCCCTTATTATAGCATGTCCCGAAATGAAAAGCAAGATTAAATTTTGGAGCTTTGTCCTAAAAACCGACAGAAAAGGTGTCGCGCGCGCGTTATAATGATGACAAATGGGAGGACGCGCGAATGCAGGTGTTATACGTTGATACGTTATTTATATCCAATATGGCGATGAACTATCTTTCCATAGGCCTTACCGCACGCCTTATGCACCGTCCCGTCTCGGTGTGGCGTAGGCTTTTGGCCGCTCTGGTCGGCGGCATCTACGCCGTGCTCGCGGTGGTGCTTTCGTTCCCGCCCATTCTCCACCTCCCCGCGCTCGCGCTTCTGTCAGTGCTGCTTCTTTTGACTTGCTTTGGGAAAATGGGCAGTGCGCGTCTGTTTGCGGGTGGGGTGACCGTGTTCCTTTTGTCTAATTTTTTGCTTGGCGGCGCAACGGAAGCACTGTTCGGTTATATGGAGCGCCTGTTTGGTACTCGGACCTACTTTGGGCTAAAAACGGCGGACCTGGTGCTCATCGTCGGCTTTCTTTCTTATCTCATTATTAAGCTTGCTCTGCGCTTTTTCGCGGGTACGCCCTTGCCGGAGGGCGTTACGGTGCGCTTCGTCTTGGGCAGTCGCAGTCTGACCCTGCCTCTGCTCGTGGATTCGGGATGCTTTCTTTCCGACCCCATCTCAGGCAAGGCGGCGGTGCTGGTATCAGCCGATGCCATGGAGGGCTTTTTACCCAAGGAAATGTTTTTATACGTGAAGGGGCGCACCGATACCTTGCCCGATCGCTCCTTTCTTGAACGGCGCATTCGCCTTTTGCCGTCGGAGAGCGTGGGCGGAAAGCGGCTTTTGACGGCATTGCGGCTGGATGAGGTGTCTTTGGTCACGGCGGGTGAAAAAAGAGTTCCACTGGACGTTCTCGTCGCATTCACCAACGAGAAGACCTCCTTCGGCGGATACAGAGGCATCCTGCCGGCCCGTGTTTACGCGGGAAAAAACGATATGAGAATAAGGAGAAGGATCAAGTGAACGTTTTGATGAAATGTAAATGTCTGCTTGCGCGGGTGTGGGAGAGGCTTGCACGTTTGCTTGCGCCTCCGTCGGTTTATTATATCAACGGAGCGGATACCTTGCCCCCGCCCCTTACCGCAGAGGAGGAGGCCGAGCTGATCGGCAGGCTTGAGGAAGACGCTACCGCAAGAGATCTTTTGGTGGAGCACAATCTTCGCCTTGTGGCCTACATTGCCAAGAGGTTTGAAAACACGGGCGTGGGAGTGGAGGAGCTGATCTCCATCGGTACGCTGGGCCTCATCAAGGCCACTCGCACCTTCCACCCCGACAGAAGCATCAAGCTGGCGACCTATGCTTCCAGGTGCATTGAAAATGAGATACTGATGACCTTGCGCAAAATGAGCACCAGAAGGGGGGAGATCTCCATTGACGAGCCTCTCCACGTGGACTACGACGGCAACGAGCTGTTGCTCTCCGATATTTTGGGGAGTGACGCCGATGCGATCGGAAGGGATCTGGAGGAGGCGGAGGAGAGAAGAATGGTGCGTATGCTGGTGGCGGAGCTTTCGGACAGAGAAAGGGAGATCATTGAGCTTCGCTTTGGATTGCATGGGGAGGGAGAGCTGACCCAAAAGGAGGTCGCTGACAGATTACACATCTCTCAATCCTACATATCTCGCCTTGAAAAGCGAATTGTCGCGGAGCTGAGAGAGGAGCTTGAGGGCTGTTTGGGCTAAAAACCGAAGTTTTTTCGAAAAAAAGATTATTTTTTTTGGAAAAACTATTGCAAAATGAAAAAAGATATGCTATAATACAGAAGATTGTAATGAACAAAAAAGAGGTGTAAAAAACAATGAAAGCTGGAATTCATCCCGAGTATAAGCCTGCGGTCATCCGTTGTGCTTGCGGTGCAACCGTTGAGACCCACTCCGTTGTGGGCGATCTGAACGTTGAAATCTGCTCTAAGTGCCATCCCTTCTACACGGGCAAGCAGAAGTTCGTTGATGCCGGTGGACGTGTTGACAAGTTCAAGAAGCGTCTTGCTGCCGGTGGCAATAAGTAATCAGACGACACTAAGCACCAGTTTAGGGCGGTTGTAAATTGCGAGATTTGCAACCGCCCTTTGCTATCTTGAAAAAAAGGAAAGGAGGACGCTTATGTCTGATTTGGGTACGAAAAATACAACTGCCGTTCTCGTAGGCTTCATCCGCTCCGCGCGTGAGCTGCCCGCTTGCGAAAGAGGGCTTGACGAGCTTTCAAGACTTCTCGATACTGCGGGAGGCAAGGAGGGCGCGCGTGTGATCCAGCAGAAATCCACCGTTGACCCCGCGACCGTTATCGGAAGCGGTAAGGTGAAGGAGATCGGTGAGCTTTGCAAGCATCACGGCTATGAGACCGTTATTTTCGATATGGAGCTTTCTCCTTCACAGATCCGAAATTTGGAGGAGGGCTTTGACGGCCCTCTGGTCCTTGACCGCAGCATGCTCATTCTTGATATTTTCGCCCTTCACGCCGTTACGGGAGAAGGAAAATTGCAGGTTGAGCTGGCTCAGCTTCGCTACACCGCCCCCCGCTTGACCGGTAAGGGAAAGGAGCTTTCCCGTCTGGGCGGTACCATCGGTACCCGTGGACCGGGCGAGAGCAAGCTGGAGGAGGACAGGAGACACATCCATCGCCGCATCGACGAGCTTTCCGCCCGCCTCAAGGAAATGGAAAAAAATCGCGCCACCATGCGCGCCGCCCGCGACAGGTCGGGCATCGTCAAGGTGGCCATCGTGGGCTATACCAACGCGGGAAAAAGCACCTTGCTCAATTGCCTGACCGATGCGGGCGTCCTTTCGGAGGACAAGCTGTTCGCCACGCTGGACCCCACCACCCGTAAGCTAATGCTTCCCGATGGGGAGTATGTTCTTTTGACCGATACGGTCGGACTCATTCGTAAATTGCCTCACCACTTGGTGGAAGCCTTCCACTCTACGCTAGAGGAGGCGGCCCTCGCCGACGTGTTGCTTCTCCTGTGCGACGCCACCGATCCGGATTGCGAGGAGGAGATCGAGGTCACGCGCGAGACCCTTCGTTCTCTCGGCGCGGCCGATAAGCCTACGCTTTTGGTCTACAACAAATGCGACGCGGTGGAGGGGCGGGACCTTTTTGCTACCGAACGCGAGGATGCCGTCTTTATTTCGGCAAAGACCGAAAAGGGCGTCGGCAAGCTTCTTGGTCGCTTGGCGAAAATGATCCGTGAAAGGAAAAGAGAATACACTCTTCGCTTCACGTATGACAAAAGCGGAGAATTAAACGGTGTTTATCAAGCGGGCACGGTGGAAAGCGTGGAATATCTGCCCGAATATATTGAAGTAAAAGCTGTTCTTGATCAAAAGGGAAAGGGAAGATACCGTGCCTATCTCTATCCCCCCGTGAAAGAGCCCAAAGAGGAATATTAAAGAAAAGGAGGCATAAGATGGAGGAGTACGTTACTCTCTCTCGCCGCGCGAGCTTTACCTACGAGGAAAAAAGGTCGGTCTTTATCGGTGATGCCATGCCTTGTGCCGACGAGGAGGAGGCACTTGCCTTCATTGCGGAGATCAAGGCAAAATATCCCGACGCGCGCCACCACGTGTATGCCTATCTTTTGCGCGAAAACTCCAAAAATCGCTACAGCGATGACCACGAGCCCCAAGGAACGGCGGGAATTCCCGTGCTCGACGTTCTTCGCAAGGGCGGCATCACAGATGCCGTCATCGTCGTTACCCGCTATTTCGGCGGTGTCCTTTTGGGCGCGGGCGGCCTCGTTCGCGCATATACCGCCGCCGCCTCGGGGGTGGTGAAGGAGGCGGGGGAGGCCCATTATCGCACCTACCGCCCCTTTACCGTAGGGGTGGATTATTCCGATTATAATAAGCTTTTACCCGAGCTTGAAAAAAGAGAGGTCAGAGTCACCGATACCGCTTATGCGGAGGGGGTGGTTTTGTCGCTCCTCGTGGTGGCGGAGCGTTTTGAGAGCGTCGCCGCGGACATCACCGAGCTGACGGCCGGGCGCGCGGTGTTGACACCGCTCGACACGGTTTTCGGCCACGAATAAAAATATAAAAATTTTGGCGAAAGAAAAGTAATTTCGAAAAATATTGCGTATCTTAAATTTGAAAACGAAAACGAGGGGAGAGACGGCTTGTGAGAACCGCTGAATTATTTGAGCAGAGAGAAAGGGAGATGTTGTCTCCCTATGCTTTTTTCAGTGCCGATACGCGCGGCAGACAAAAGGCGACCGAGCCCTGCCCGTATCGCACCGAATTTCAAAGAGACCGTGACAGGATCATCCACTCCAAGTCCTTTCGCCGTCTGATGCACAAGACGCAGGTCTTCTTTGCCCCTCTTGACGAGCAGTTCCGCACACGTATGACCCACACGCTTGAGGTGACGCAGATCGCGCGCAGTATCGCCCGCGCGCTGCGCCTCAACGAGGACTTGACCGAAGCCATCGCACTTGGCCACGATCTCGGACACACCCCCTTTGGGCATCAGGGTGAGGCCACGATGCAAAAATGCTTTTCCAAGGATTTTACTCACTATAAGCAATCCCTTCGCGTGGTCGACTTTCTGGAGCGCGGTGGACAGGGGCTCAACCTGACCTATGAGGTGAGAGACGGCATCGTCAATCATACGGGTAAAAACCTGGCCTCCACCTTGGAAGGTGTCGTGGTAAAATACGCCGACCGTATCGCCTATGTCAATCATGATCTGGACGATGCTTTTTTTGCCGGCATCCTGTCGAAAAATGATATTCCCAAGCACCTTGCCCCCATGTTCTGTGAGGCGTACAGCCATCGCGTAGACGTGATGGTCAATGCCGTTATTGATGCAAGTGTAGACAAAAATGAGATAAAAATGACGGCAGAGGTTGGAGAGGCCATGATGGAAATGCGCGCCTTCCTCACGAAGAACGTCTATCACGATTCTCCCGCCAAAAGCGAGGAGACAAAGGCGGAGGAGGTACTCACTCGCCTGTATGAGCATTTCGTTTCTCATCCCGAGCAGATGCCGGAGTTTTATTACGAGCACGCCGAAAGGGAAGGGGTGGAGAGAATGGTGTGCGACTATATTTCGGGCATGACCGATCAATACGCCATCGCCACCTTCCGCCGCTTGTTTATCCCCGAGGTGTGGAAAGGACGGGCGCATGATTGACAGACAGGTCATTGACGAGATATTGGCCCGCACCGACATGCACTCCCTGGTCAGCTCCTACGTTACCCTGAAGAGAACGGGCTCTAACTATTCGGGGCTGTGTCCCTTCCACAGCGAGCGAACGCCGTCCTTTACGGTATTTCCCTCGGACGGTAGCTTTTACTGCTTCGGCTGTGGCGTAGGCGGAAACGCTGTTACCTTCGTCAGACGGATCGAAAACCTGGAGTTTACCGAGGCCGTGGCCTCTCTTGCGCGCCGCGCGGGGATCACGCTTCGCATAGAGGACGACAAAACGCCGGGCCCAAAATACGACCGCAACCGCTTTTATGAAATGAACCGTAACGCGGCCAGATTTTTCCACAAGTGTCTTTTTGCGGACACGCCCGACGCGCGTGCGGCCCTTTCCTACTTCACTGAAAACCGTAAGCTCTCCACCGCCACCGTCAAACGGTTTGGCCTTGGATACGCGCCCAACGATTATTCCTTCGTGAACTATATGAAGAAGGAGGGCTACACCGACGACGAGCTGATCGCGGGCTTCCTTTGCGGCAGAAGCCAGGAATCGGGCAAGCTTTATCCCTCCTTCCGCAACCGCGTGATGTTTCCCATCATTGACGTCGCGGATCGTGTTGTCGCCTTTGGCGGACGTGTAATGGACGATAGCCTGCCCAAATACAAGAACTCCTCGGATACCCCCGTGTTTCGCAAGGGGAACAACCTGTTTGCCTTGAACTATGCCCACAAGGAATGCGCCGAGCGCATCATTCTGTGTGAGGGCTATATGGACGTTATCGCCTTGCATGCGGCCGGATTCCCCTATGCGGTGGCGACCCTCGGTACGGCCATTCGTCCCGAGCAGGCCAGGCTGATGTCGCGTTACACGAAAAAGGTCATTATTTCCTACGACAGCGACGAGGCGGGACAAAAGGCCGCCGATAAGGCCTTGCGCATGCTGGAGGAGGTGGGGCTTGAGGTTCGCGTTTTGAAAATTCCCGGTGCGAAGGACCCGGATGAGTATATTCGCAAAAACGGAGCGGACTCCTTCAAGCAGGTGCTGGACGGCAGCCGCACAAAATTCGACTTCAACTTTGATAAGATCACGACACGCTTTGACGTGAATATCCCCCAGCAGAAGATCGAGGCAGTGGATGCGCTCTGCCATATCATATCGGAGGTTTATTCCTCGGTAGAACGGGAGATATATATCAGAGAAGGTGCCAAACGCCTAGGCGTCGATCCGCAAAACGTCAAGCGTGACGTGGAGCGTAAGATCTCCTTGCGTAAAAGGGAAGGGGCAAAAAAAGAGATACAAAGTGCCCGACAAGCCTTGGGTGGGTATGGCGACGCCGTCAATCCCGATTACGTCAAGGCCCCCCGCGTGGCGCGCTTTGAGGAATCGGTGCTTGGACTTTTACAGCTCTATCCCGATTTTCGCGCGCGTGCCTTTTCCGCCGAGCCGCTTTTGAGCGAGGAGGACTTCGTCACCTCTCTCGGGAAACGCGCCTTCTGCTTTATCCGCGACGCGGAGAAGGAAAACGGCTTCTCTACGGAAATGCTGGACAGTGCCTTTACCACCGATGAGGTGGGACGCCTTGCGGGCATGCGTATCGCGCGTATGCAGCTTTCCAACAATGGGGAACGGGTGTTTGATGAATGTGTTTCGGCGCTGAAGGAGGCCGTGTCCTCCGAAAAGCGGAAGAGTACCCCCGTTACCGTTTCCTCGCTTGACGACCTGTTGAAAAAGAAAAGACAAGACACTTGATTAAAGAAAGGATGAATGATAGTATGAATAACGAGCCTAAGGACCTGAACGACCTGATCAGCCAGGACAACACCAGCGGTATGATGAATATCCTCGGTGACATCGACTTCGATATGGAGAAGATGGAGAAGGAGAGAGAGGCCATTGAGGAGGGTGCCTCCCCCGACGGCCTCATTGAGGCGGAGACCGAGTCTCTCGAGGACGTGGACGAGCTTCTGACCCAAGAGGGTCTGGCTATGGACGACCCCGTCCGTATGTACTTAAAGGAGATCGGTAAGATCAATTTGCTTTCCGCAGAAAGAGAGATGTATCTGGCGGAGCAGATCGCCCTCGGCAACCAGGACGCCAAGCACGAGCTGGTGGAGGCAAACCTTCGCCTTGTGGTATCTATTGCGAAGCGTCACGTGGACAAGGGTATGTACTTCCTCGATCTGATCCAGGAGGGCAACCTGGGACTGATGAAGGCGGTAGAGAAGTTTGATTACCGCAAGGGATATAAATTCTCCACCTACGCCACCTGGTGGATCCGTCAACCCATCCCCCGTGCCATTGCCGACCAGGCGAGGACCATTCGTATCCCCGTGCATATGGTAGAGACCATTCACAAGGTGTCCCGTACCTCCAAGCAGCTTTTGCAGGAGTTTGGCAGAGAGCCCACCACCGAGGAGATCGCGGAGCGCTTGGGCGTTCCCGCCGACCGTGTACGCGAGATCATGAAGATCGCGCAAGACCCCGTTTCCCTCGAGACCCCCGTAGGCGAGGAGGAGGATTCTCACCTTGGCGATTTCGTGGAGGATACCGAGACTCCCACCCCTGCCGAGAACGCGTCCCGCGCCATGCTTCAGCAACAGCTGGCCGAGGTTCTGCATACCCTTACCCCCAGAGAGGAGCAGGTCATTCGCCTGCGCTTTGGCTTGGCTGACGGTCATCCTCACACCTTGGAGGAGGTAGGCGCACACTTCAAGATCACTCGTGAGCGTATCCGTCAGATCGAGGCAAAGGCCTTGCGTAAGCTGCGCCACCCCGGACGCAGCAAGCCCTTGAAGGATTATCTCAATAGCTGATCGGGCCTCTTTACCGAATGTTTACTTTTATAGACCAAAAACATCTTGACATATCTCCTTTTTTCGTGTAAAATATATAAAGATAATTTATATGCGCGCATAGGCGCGTTAGGAGGAGCTTCATGAAAAAACTCATTTGTGTTGTCCTGTGTCTTTTGACACTGGTGGTGGGACTCGTTTCCTGCGGAGGAGACGCGGGCAAGGCGGATCCTTCCAAGGTAGACCGTCCCAACCTTACGCTGAAGATGGCGATCATCGTAGACGACAAGACCACGGACGCAGGCATCAAGGCTATGCAGGACGCTTTCAACGCGGAGTGCGAGGTCGTGCTTAACACCCGTATCGAGTTTGTATGCTTAAGAGCGGCGGACTACGAGGCGAAGCTGGACGCGATCATGGAAGAGCTGGAGGATGCCGAATCCAGAGCCGAGGCCGGTGAAGAGGATGCCAAGGCGGAGAGCACCGGCGGAAGCGACGTGACCGATACGGCGGACGGTGAGTTCCCCGCGGCCGGCGCAACCCAGTTCGACATCGTATTGGTTACGGGCAAGGAGATGTATAATAAGTACATCGAAAACGAGTGGATCGTCGGTCTTAACACTCACCTGACAGGCACTTATAAGGTGCTGAACACCAAGATCCTTGACGTTGTAAAGAAGAACCTCACCGTTGAGGATGAGATCTACGGTGTTCCCGCGCTTCGCGGCATGGGTGAATATACCTACGTTGCCGTCAACAGAAAGGCACTCGATTATTACAACATCAACGAGTCCTCCATAAACAACCTGTCGGATGCTTACAAGCTGATTCTCGCAATGCAGGGTGCAGACGCGGAGAACGGTCTTGCCAAGTGGCAGGCCGAGTATGCGGGCTCTACCTTCTCTCCCATTTTGAACAGCGTGGAGGATTTCGCGCTTCCTACCGTTAAGTATCTGTCTCAGGACGGCTCCTTCTCCTTGGTGGGCGCTATGTATGACAAGAAAGCCGTCCCCACCAGCTGGGACGTCGAGAGTCAGGTGCTTTCTTCCATCAATCTGTTGGATAGCCCCATCTATTCCCGCTTCCTTGAGATGAAGTTTAACGCGAAGCTGAACGGGTACTATGGAACGGGTGCAGAGGAGAACTACCTTATCGGTATTACCAAGGGTGACTATTCCTTGCGCTTTGAAAACCCCGATTACTACTATTGCGTGATCGATAACCCCGTTTTGGCAGAGGAGGATGTATACGAGAGCCTTCTGTGCGTTTCCGCTTTCTCCACGCAGGCAAAGCGTGCCGTTGAGATCATCCAGGAGCTGATGACCAACAACACCAGGGCGGATCTGCTCAATTACATGCTTTACGGCATTCCTCAGGAAAACTACACGCTGGAGGACGGCGTGGTCAGCTTCCGTTTGAACTATAACTACGCGATGCATCCCGATTATTTGATCGGCAACCTGGCGGAGACTGCTTATCCTTGCGCGGACTACGGTCAGAATCAGAAGACCTATGAGAACGTCGTACAGCAGAACAAGGATATGGGCGAAAGAACGCCTCTCTTCGATAATACCTACGATAGGTATTTTGTCAACGTAAACGCAGATGCTTGGAAGGCTATCGACGACTTGTCCGATGCTTACCTTGAGGAGCTGATGGGCTGTGCCGATCTGGAGGCGTACCGCGCAAAGGTGGCCGAGATCAGAGCCAAGCTGACTCCTGTGGCTACCGAGCCTGCTGACCCCGAGAATCCCGACGACCCCTCCGATCCCTACAATTCTGCGGCCAATCAGTATGCCTTGACCTTCTTTAACATGGTGGACTCCAACCTGGTCAAGACCAAGCCTGTGGCAAATACGTTGGGTAGCGCGTTCTTCGCGTATATCTTCGATAAGACCCAGGGTAAGAATCTGGAGGACACGCCTCCTGTCGAGGGCGGCGACGACACCACCGAGGATGGCAATACCGACGGTGATACCACTGGCGGCGATACTACCCAGGGCGGTAACGCATAACCGAATAACGATCAGCGAGGATCATGACACCCATGATCCTCGCTTTTTTTATAGGTAAAGGAAAATGATGAAAAAAAGAACGAAAAATTTATGGCTGCCCGTCGCGTTACCCGGGCGGGTGTTGGCGGTCCTTCTTCTTCTTGCTCAGATTGCGCTCTATGCCTATTTTATATTTAACAGCAACCTGCTTTCCACCGCAGCCACAGTGCTTCTGTGGCTGTTGAGTGTGGTAGTGGCGCTTTGCGTGATCACAAAAAGGGGAGAAAGTGCTTATAAGCTGACGTGGATATTTTTTATTCTTTCCTTGCCTCTTTTCGGCGCGTTTATGTATCTGATCTTGATGAGCAGTACCTCGGGCTTTCGGTTTAAAAAAAGGATAAGAGAAAGCGTAGAGCATACGCGCCCCTGCTTAGATCACGGTGACGCGAGGACTGCCGTCTCTTGCGAGAGGAAGGAGGCGCGTTATCTTTCTACCTATCTCGGGTTTCCCGCCTGTAAGGAGACGGAAGCCGAATTTCTTCCATCGGGAGAAGCGATGTTTTCTTCCTTAAAGGAAATGCTTTCTCGGGCAGAGAAGTATATCTTCTTGGAGTTCTTTATCATAAGGGATGGGGATATGTGGCAGGAGATCTTAGAGATCTTGAAGAAAAAAACCGCCGAGGGCGTGACGGTCAGACTGTTGTATGACGACGTGGGAAGCTTTCTTCTTTTGCCTCGCAAATACCCCAAAATTCTAGCAAAATATGGAATTGAGGCCAAGGTGTTCAATCCCTTCGTGCCTGTGCTGAAATCAGAGCAGAACAATCGAGACCACAGGAAGATCGCCGTCGTGGACGGAAAGTACGCCATCACGGGCGGCGTCAATTTGGCGGACGAGTATGTCAATCGCACCGAAAAGCACGGACATTGGAACGATGCCGCAGTAAGGATAACGGGAAGGGCTGCGTGGACGCTTACCGTCTGCTTTTTGCAGATGTGGGAGGCTTGCCAAGGAAGAAGGGAGGACGTCCTATCCTTTTATCCCCGTGAGGGCTTTCCTTCCTTTCCGCAAAGCGGCGGGTGTGTGATCCCTTACGTGGACGACCCATTCGACGGTGAGACCGTGGGGGAGCAGGTCTATTTGCAAATGATCGCCGCCGCCGAAAAATATATTTATATCACGACCCCCTATTTGATCATTGACAGCAAAATGGTATCCGCCTTGGTCTCCGCCGCCAAAAGCGGAGTAGACGTCCGTGTCGTCGTTCCGCATCGATGGGATAAGCGTGTCGTGCACGCAACCACGCGGACCTACTACCGCGAGCTGACACAGGCGGGGGTGAGAGTATACGAGTACACCCCCGGCTTTATGCACGCCAAAACGGTGGTGTCGGACGATAAGGTCGCAACGGTCGGCTCGGTGAATTTTGATTTCAGGAGCCTCTATCTCCACTTTGAGTGCGGCGTGTTCTTTTTCAATCACTCGGTCGTAGACAGGGTGAAAAACAAATTCATAGAGGTGTTGGCGGTATCGGAGGAAATAAAAAAGAAGGAGGGACGTCCCTCCTTCCTCTCAAGACTGCGAGCCTCCGTTCTCAGGCTGCTCTCGCCTCTTATGTAAGAAAAAAACGCTATTGCCGAAGCAATAGCGTTTTTCACTTAAAAATCAGTTGATCTTTGCGGCGTTGACCTTAACGCCGGGGCCCATGGTGGAAGCAACCACACAGCTCTTAATGTACTGACCCTTAGCAGCGGCGGGCTTCGCCTTGATAACGGCAGAGAGGAGCGTGTTGAAGTTCTCGGTGAGCTTTTCTACACCGAAGGAAGCCTTACCGATGGGGCAGTGGATGATGTTGGTCTTGTCAAGACGGTATTCGATCTTACCAGCCTTGGCTTCTGCTACGGCACGGGCAACGTCCATGGTAACGGTACCGGCCTTGGGGTTAGGCATCAAGCCCTTGGGACCCAGAACCTTACCGAGACGACCGATCACACCCATCATGTCAGGGGTAGCGATCACAACGTCGAACTCGAACCAGTTCTCGGACTGGATCTTGGTTACGAACTCCTCGGCACCAACGTAGTCCGCACCTGCCTCCTCGGCAGCCTTGGCCTTGTCGCCGCGAGCGAATACCAGCGTTCTTACGGTCTTACCGGTGCCGTGAGGCAGAACGATAGCACCGCGAACCTGCTGGTCAGCGTGACGGGAGTCAACACCCAGACGGATGTGAGCCTCTACGGTCTCGTCAAACTTTGCCTTAGCGGTCTGGCAAACCAGACCGAACGCCTCGACAGCGTCATACAACTTAGCCTTCTCGATGAGAGCAAGGCTATCTTTATACTTCTTACCCATTTTCATCTTTCAGTTCCTCCTATCAGTCTTCCACGACAACGCCCATGCTGCGAGCGGTGCCGGCGATCATGCTCATTGCGGCCTCAAGAGAAGCGGCATTCAGGTCAGGCATCTTGGTCTTCGCGATCTGCTCGATCTGCTCCTTGGTGATCTTCGCGACCTTGTCCTTGTTGGGAGCGGCAGAAGCGGTCTCGATACCACAAGCCTTCTTGATCAAAACGGCTGCGGGAGGAGTCTTGGTGATGAAAGTGAAAGAACGGTCCGCGTAAACGGTAATAACAACGGGGATGATCATACCCATGTCATTCTTGGTTCTCTCGTTGAATTCCTTGGTGAAGTTGGGGATCGGCACACCGTACTGACCCAGAGCGGGACCTACGGGGGGCTGGGGAGTAGCCTTGCCGGCGGGAAGCTGCAACTTAATGTATCCGATAATCTTCTTTGCCATTTTCTTTACCTCCAAATGTGGTGATTGATTCGGGAGAATTCAAATTTTTCTCCCTCCCACGATAGCCCTTGCGGGCTTGGCAAACACGAATAAATCCTGCTTTATTCGTCTACGGTGACGTCCTTCGTCTCAACGATGATGGGAATGTCACGCTTTTCCGTGGAAACAAGAACAGTAAGCTGCTTCTTGTCCTCGGAGATTTCCTGAAGGACACCGCTGTATCCGGCGAAAGCACCGGAAATAGCCTTGACCTTCATACCGATCTTGAACTTGAATTCCTCTTCCTTCACGTTTTCTTCTACGTTGAAGAGAGCAAGCTCCTCGTCGGTGAGGGGAACGGGGCGCGAGCCGGGGCCCACAAATCCCGTAACGCCGGTAACGTTGCGGACAACGTGCCAGCTTTCATCAGTCATCGTCATCTTGATCAGCACGTAAGCGGGGAAGACCTTCGTCTCCACCTCTTTCGTCTCGCCCTTTTCGTTGGTCACGGTCTCGCGCTCAACGAGGATGCGGGTGTCGTAGATCAGGTGGCCGAGGCCACGGTTCTCTACGATCTTATCAATGCTGGTCTTAACTTTGTTTTCGTAACCCGAATACGTGTGAATAACGTACCACCTGGGACCAAGGTTCATTTCGTCAAAATCACTCATGCTCGTATCCTTTTATCTGATGAATTTTACATAAAGAGTACGGAGTCCGTTGACACCGTATTCAAGACCGGTATCCAAAACACCGATCAATGCGGCAAGAGCAACGGCGACCACAAGAACCACCAAAGAGCTTTTAAAGGTCTCAACCTTAGAAAGCCAGGTGACCTTCTTCATCTCGCTGATGCACTCGCGAGTAAAGCTGCCAATTCTCTTGAACATACGAACAAGAAAGTTGGGCTTCTTCGCCTTCGCCTTTGCGGACTTTGCATCTGTCTTGGACGCGTTGGAGGACTGGGCTTCCAGATCCTTTTCGTTCAAATCTGCCATATTACAAATCCTTTCCGTACCTTACTTGGTTTCCTTGTGCAGGGTGTGTTTGCGGCAGAAACGGCAGAACTTCTTCATTTCAAGTCTGTCCGGATCGTTCTTTTTGTTTTTGTTTGTGTCGTAGTTTCTCTGCTTGCATTCCGTGCAGGCCAAGGTAATCTTGACTCTCATTTTTTTCGGCACCTCCTAATTAGATTTGGAGCAGATGCTCCTTTGCTCGGTCAAAGACCGCGTACCTCCCTCATTTGTCGGGGCGGCGTGGCTTCTTGTCCCAAAAAAGCGCACATAAAAAAGACCTCTCCGACAGAGGTACGTCCATTGTACCACTTTTTTTCTTGTTTGTCAAGTGCTTTTTTCGTTTTTTTGAAAATTTTTCTGTTGTATAATCTATTGCGAAAGGGAAAGATGATCAAAATCTTTCCAAAGCGCGCGCGTACTACGACTTAAAGCGCGCTTTGAGTACCAAGTACAAATGGCAAGAAATGACGATACCTACTCTTACGTATGGCTTTGTATCCTTTATGAAGAAGACCCCGCACAAAAAGTAGTTATAGACAAGATAAAAACTGCTGGTTATGACGAGGCACATATTATTCATGATAAGGATATACAAGAAGATGGCACACCCAAGAAGCCCCATTACCATTTTGTTTTAAAGTTTAAAAACCAAAAAGGGTTGCGGGCATTGTCTAAAGAGTTAGGTCTTGCCGAAAACTACCTTAAAAAAAGCGGGAGCCTCAAAGGAGCATTGCTTTATCTTATACATAAGGGCTTTCCCGAAAAAGCACAATATGACCTGTCGCAAGTAGATGGAAGCCTCCGCAAAAAGCTGGAGCAATACCTTGACGAAAGTACAGAGGATGAAAAAGCATTGAAAATCATTCAGTTGTTAGAAGAATGTGACCGTGTTGTCACAATGAAAGAGTTTATTGAAATGTGCGCAAAGGAAGGCGTTTTTGCTGAATTGCGCAGAGCCTCTTACCTTTTCATTCAATACTTAAAGGAGCATAATGAACGTGTCTATACAGGTGTTGGCGAATAAGGAATGGGCTTCCCTTCAAGCGTGGTTAGTGCTTGAAAGCTATGGCGCGAATTATTCCCGCTTGCTTGCGAGATATGATGTTCTTATAGCGAGGCAACCTCTTTGGGATATTCAGCGAAGAAAAGAATATCAAGCCCGCAAAAATAAGTTTGTCAAAACCTATGGCATTGCTTGGCGTAATTCACTTAAGCGGTGCGCTAATGTTGATACAGGTGAGTTTTACGAGCCTGTAAAATGGGTTAGTTTAAATACCTCCCTTGAGGAGTTTATAAAAGGAGATACCTATGAAAGAACAGCAGAATTATTGCCTCATTGTCCCGCGATTGTTGCTTGACCATATCAATCGGTTTTTGCGGTGGGAGTTTGAAGACTATGACACCTGTATGGATAGGCGGTCTGCCTCTATCGCGCTGGCGTGCGGCGACGCGCATCTTGCTATTGTTTCCGCTCTTAATAGCGGTCAAGCGGTTATTGACTTGCGAAAGGAGGCGAAGGATGGTGGCTGAATTGGGTGTAGTTCTGCTGATTTGCGGTCTGCTTGTTGCTTTTCTCTGTACTGTTATGATTTGTGACACGTGGGATAGAAACAACAAGCGCAAGATTGCAGAAGATGTTAAACGGCGTGAAAAAAACGATATGCTTGAATATATCCGCGCGGAAATAGAAAACGCGGTGCTTCAACACGAAGTTTATTTGCACGCTGATAACATAGATAAAAATAATAACTGAAAAGGAGAAAAAACGATGGCAAAGCATGTATGTGAGTGTATGCTCACGATCGAGGACAAGACCTTCGTCAACAAGGAGAGAGAAACGGTGGAGTATGTTGCCACCACCCTTACCATTGATGGCGAGGCGGTACACGTTACCGTTAAGAAAGAAGATAAGTCCCTGCTGGCTTTCCTGCGTAGACATATGCAGGAAGTTTAACCACAAAGGCCACCGTTCGCGGTGGCTTTTACTTTTAGAAAGGAGGAAAGATAATGGCTATTTTTACTTACATTCTTATGATTTTGGCGTCTGTCGGCATGATTTATTTTTTCGCCAAACAGGTTGTCAACCTTGTTCGTGATTTGAAAGTGTACATTCAAAAAAAGAAAGGAATTTACCATGAAAGCAATGAAAGCGAAGAAGCAGAAGAAGCCGAGGTTAACGATTAAAGAAAAGGTTGCCATTTCTGCCTTTATGGAAGCATTCCCACGGTTGAAAGAAATGTGGGAAACAAGTGAGTTATATTCTACCACGAAGTTTGAGGAGTGGTTGCAAAGAATATATGACGATTATCAAAAACGAAAGAAAGGAGAAAAAACCGAATGAATACTGTTCTTAACGAGATCGTTGAAATTCTGTATGCAGGTATTACTGGCGTAGCCTCTGGTATCGGCGAGGGTCTTGCTACCCTTGTGCAGAATATCTTCTTGACTGGCGAGGGCGAAACCCAGAGCCTGTCTGTGTTCGGCGGTATGGTTGTGGTCTTTGCTGGTATCAGCCTTGCCATTGGTCTGTCCCGCTGGGTTGTTAACTGGGTCACCTCTCTCGGTGCGTCCAACTAACGGAAGGGAAAAGGAGGGTGTTGCCCTCCTTTTCTGCTATTTTATGAAAGGAGTAATATGTTTTTTATAATTCTTATTGTTGCCATTATCGTGGCAGTTCTTATCTTTAACGTACTTAAAATCCCCAAGTGCGGCAATATGATACTTGTAACAGGTGGAGTAAAAACAGGCAAGACGACTTTGTCTGTTCGTCTTACCTACAAGTTATGGAAAAAGCAGTGTTTGAAAGTGCGCATTCAAAACGCTTTGCTTTGGGTGTTAAAGCGCATATCCAAAAAGTTTAAAGACAAGCCCTACAAACCGAAGCCTTTGATTTATTCTAATATCCCGCTTGAAAAAGTGCCTTTTGTCCCTATGACGCAAGACCTTTTGGAGCGCGAAGAACGCTTTGTATATGGGTCAGTGATATATATGTGCGAAAGCTCTTTGGTAGCGGATAGCATGAGTTTCAAGGACGATTTTGTGAACGAGCAGTTGTTATTATTCAATAAGCTCATAGCGCACGAAACGAGAGGCGGTTACCTCATTTATGACACGCAGAGTATCAGCGATAATCATTATGCTATCAAGCGTTGTCTTTCCTCTTACTTCTATATTCACCATGCGACAAAGATACCCTTCTTTGTCCTCATGTACGTGCGAGAATTGAAGTTTAGCGAGGATAATAGCGCGGTCAATACCTTCGGTGAAGATGTGGAAGAAGCCTTGAAGCTCGTCATTGTTCCCAAGTCAACATGGAAGATGTTTGATTGTTACTGCTATTCTGCTCTTACTGATCATTTGCCTGTTAATAGCAAAGTGGTCAAAAAACCCAAGACCCTTAAAGCGCATAATATTATCACGTTCAAAAAATTCAAATCCTTGAAAGGAGGACAAAAAAACAAAAATGACAAGTAAAAGACGTTTTGGATATAAATGCGATAAGATATTTTGGCTTGTTGTCTTGTTGCTTCCTGTTATAACCTATTTTATTGCAAATTACCATGCACAAGCCCCCGCCACGTTCTCCGCATATATGGAAAATTGGCGGTTTGATTTCGTTTACAATATATTTGAAAGTGCATTTACAACGGCTGACTTTGGAACGTTGGCTTGCTTTGGCTATCTTTCTTACTGTGTGGGCGTAGAGATAGCGCATTGCCTTTTTGATATTATTGTATTTATACCTCGTTTCGCTCACAAGTATATTTCCAAGGCGGTGCAAGATGATTAAAAAGAAAAAGTTTTTGAAAAGAGTTTTTGCTTTTGTAGGTGTACTTTCAATTCTGTTTGTGCTTTGTTTGCCGTTTAGTGCCTTGACTTTCCCCACGGCAGAACAGGCGGTAAACTATCTTGATATATCTGCTTTCAAGGTAGATACTTCAAGAGGCGTTACGAGAATTGCGGGTGTTGATACTTCTACATCTACGCTTGAATTACTTACCGTTCCAGCAAATGGGCAAAGCGGTGCTTTGTGGGCTTCTCAAAGCCCTACATTGCGTGAGTGCATGCCTTATGCTTCCGTGGGTGAAACTTACTACTTTATATCTACCGTGAACGGAATTCCGTATGGATTTTATTTAGATAGCGGTATTTGGATAGGGTCTTTGTATGTTAGCGACGGTGGCGGTTTTACGATTACCGAGGCTCTGCTTAATTCCAAAGTCTTGCTCTCTGGTATTGATCAACGTTACGGAGCTTTGCCCGAAGATGCTTATTTTACCTATCAAATTGCCTTTGTTACCGAGCGGACGGAAAATATTAACTATTCCTTCATGGGAGAGTACAAGCAGTATTTTGACCAAGCCCGCCAAGATGGGTATGATAGTGGATATGAAGAAGGCTATGATAAAGGTGAAGAAGTGGGTAAAGAACAATATTATACCGAGTATTTAAACCGTAATACTATTTTCAACCCACGTACTGCGCGTATCCATTTATATTGGGATAGCCGTCAGTATATTAGTTCTGATACGGCTTATAATTTGGGCTTTTGGGATTTCCCTGTATATGATACTGTTTTAGATAATAACTTATATCCTTTTGATGGGTATTCCTTTAACACTTCTCTTATAACTAAAGAAATGACGAATTTTGATGGAGTGCCTAAAACTTCTTCGGGTCAGTTTTTTGACGGTCTTTGCGGTTTTTCTGTTTATTTAAATACAAAAACGCAGAGTGGGTCTTATTCTTTTGCGAAAGATTTGCCGCTTGTTCTTTCTCTTGGTGAGGCGTATACTGATTTAGATGTAGTTACTGTTTGGATTACTATTCCCGAAGGATATACTTTGCCGCCTAATGCCGAAGAAATTGATGATGGATATTATGTTGTGCGTCATGCTTTTCTCGCTTCTTCCTTTGTTGAAGGTACACTTACGACGACATTGCAAGAGTCTTTCGGTTTAGATCCCAATACACCTGTACAGGCTATGCAAATAACTTTTTGGACTAATTATAGCGAAGTAATGCGGAATGATATGGACAATGGTAAAAGTGTATTGATTGCAGATTCTGCCAACGACCCCGCTTATATTGCTGGCACTACTATTGGTAAAAATCAAGGTATTGCGCAAGGTCGTGAAGAAGGTTTTGCCGCAGGTGTTGAACAAGGGAATAAAGAAGGATATGATATTGGATATAAAGAAGGTAAAGTGGACGGCTTTGGAGAAGGCTACGCTGCTGGCCTTGAGGTCGGTGAATTAACTTTTACAGGCCTTATTACTGCCGTTATTGATGCCCCTGTGTCGGTCTTTGCATCTATGTTTAACTTTGAGGTTTTAGGAGTTAATTTGCTTAATTTCCTTACTTCTATTTTGTCGGTTATGATAGTCATAGCTGTGGTAAAGGTTGTGATACCTCTCATATGAAAAAAGTATTTTGTTTAGTCCTTTGCTTTTTAATGATTTTTTCTGTTTTACGGGTTGCTATTAATCAAGCATCAAACTCAAAAGAGTTTGAATATATTAAGAGGTTCGAAGACCGAATGAAACAGTATACAGAGAACGCTCAAGATGCTTTATCTTTGCAAGAAATGCTTAATATACTTTCCCAATATGAGTTTATGACGGTTAATTCCCTTAATGCATTCATTGAATTATATGATTATATAGCGTTAGATTTGGAATACTTAAAAAATAATTCAAAAAATATATTTGATGCTATTATAAATTATATTGTGCTTGTTGTCGAAAATAGTGTACCTTTGTGGAAAGAATTAATAAATAATACTACTGGTGCGACTGGGTCGGTTTTTATTTATATTATAGAATTTGCTTGGTCTTTGGTTTGGGATGCGTGTTCTTTATTGGTTATTTCGTTTAGGCTGGTGCATGATCTTCTCGGTCTACGTAGAGTTAGCGCGTGAGCGCCTCCCCCTTGCCGTCCCTTGTGGGGGCAAGGGGAGGCCTCCGCCGCTTTCCTCTTTTTGAAAAATCACATTCAAAAAAATACTTTTTTATAAAAAAGATAAAAAAAGAAAAGAGTGTTGTTCTCACAACACTCTTTTTTCTTTGAAAGTGCATTTACAAAAAACAATATCAATATTGTTTTTTGCTTGCCGATTTTCCCCCGATGGAAGACAGAAAAAACAAAAATTAAATAAAGAGAAATAACAAATAATTAAGATAAATAATAAATTATCACGAAATTTATTATCTCTCCCCACCCTCAAAAAACCGAGGCGCGGGGAAACCTTATGGTTCTCGCCCCTTCTTTGGGTCGTCGCCAAGCCCCCGCCGAGGCACGAGGTAAAGGCTTGACAGACCCCGAGGCGAGCAAGTCGCAACGAAGTCCCCGCGCCTCCCACGAACCCCCGCGTTCAAGCGGCCGTCGGAGACCCCTTCCCCGCAGGTCGTTATTCCTCCCCGCCGTTATCGTTCTCAATCAGCCAAGAAATATAGGAAGTCAAACTCATTCCCCGCTTTTCCGCTTTCTCTTTCCATTCGCTTTTTGTCCCTTTCGGTAAATTTAAACCTAACGTTTCTCTTTGTTCTTTCAAATATTTCATAGTAGCTCTTTTACTGATTTCGTTATAGCCTTTGTATTCGCTCACGGTATATCCCTCCTTTCATCAACTAACATTATATAGCAAACTATATATTTTGTCAACCCCCAAAGCCCAAATCACCTTCGTGCGTTCTGATTTTTCAGGCACGTAGTGCCGTCCGTGCCCCTTCGGGCGGCCCCCCCGCCGGGGGGGGGGCGCCCGACGCCCTGGAGGGACGGCTTCCGCCCGCACCCCCGCCATCTGCCGTCGCGACGGCGTCGGCACCGCAATGAGAATCGGCTTCGGTTACGACTCGCACCGGTTCGCGTCCGGGCGCAGGCTCGTCCTCGGCGGCGTCGAGTTCCCCGGCGAGGACGGCCTTGCCGGCCATTCCGACGCCGACGCGCTGATCCATGCCTTGATAGACGCGCTCTTCGGCGCGGCGGCGCTCGGCGACATAGGCTCGCACTTCCCCGACGGCGACCCGAAGTGGAAGGACGCCGACTCCACGGAGCTGCTCGCCGCCGCGGTGGCGGAGGAAGGGGCAGCCGGCTACCGCATCGTCAACGTGGACGCCACAGTCGGCTGCGAACGCCCGCGCCTCGCCGGCAGGATCGGCGCAATCCGCGAACGCGTGGCCGGGCTGCTCGGCGTACCCGTGTCGGCCGTCAGCGTCAAGGGCAAGACAAACGAGCGCATGGACGACGTGGGCGCCGGCGCCGGTG
>JAZRGD010000101.1:0-21203 GCA_045644045.1 Eubacteriales bacterium | reverse complement strand
TCCAGCGTGAGAGGCTAGCGTCTTAACCGCTTGACCAACGGGCCCTGTCAACCGCACGGTGATATTATAACACATGTTTTCGGAAAAATCAAGCCCTTTTTGAAAAAAAGTTCAATTTTTTTGAAAAAAATATTTTTTGTCAAAAATAGGAAGAAAAGGCCTTTCTCAGACGGTGCATCAGGAGGAAAAAAGTCACGAAAGCACTTCCTTCAAGTATGCCGTTAGGCGGTCTGCGTCGCCGTCAAAAAGATAGGCGTTGATGCCGTAAGCGCGTGCGCCTTCGATATTGGCGGTATTGTCATCAACGAACAGCGTTTCTTCGGGTATAAGCCCGTAAGAGGTGCAAATATGATCGTAGATCTCGCGGTGCGGCTTTAACAGACCCAGGGGGGCAGAGAAGAGACAGGCCTCAAATCCCTTTAAAATGGAAAAATGGTCGTAGTGCTTGCCGAGATAATGTCCCGCGTTGGAGAGAAGAAACAGACGCACGCCCTTTTGACGCAGACCCTCCACCACCGCCTCCATGCCCTCGATATAAGGCACGCGGTAGATCCATGTGTAGAAGATCTCGGGAAGAACAGCGTGCAGTCTTTCGGGAATATTATTTTTTGCTTCCTTGATCAGCTCCTCGCCGTCAAGGGTGCCGTCGTCGATCCTGTCCCAGTATTTGCGGTCAAAGAAGCGGTCGGCAAGAAGGGCGGCATCTTTCTCGTCCTTTACTGTCTGCCGCACAATATCTATCGGATTAAAACCAATTAGTACCTGTCCAAAATCAAAAATTACGTTGCGGATCATAAAAACCGTCCTTTTATCAGTATCGTTTTGGCGTAGGCGCAAAAGCGCACCCCTCCTATTTTACATAGAAGGGGTGAAAAAGTCAAGAGCTTTTAATCCTTTAAGGCAAAGAAACGAACGGCCTTGGTTGCGTCCTTCATCATAGCCTCAATGGCAACATTTTCCATGTCGTGATAGAAGGACTTGTCCTTCATGGCCGCTACGGCACTTCCGCCCGCCTTGGTCATGTAGGTGTAGTAATTGATCTTACGGATGCCCAGCGCAATGGCCTTCTTGTAATCCTCTTCGCTTACGCCCGAGCCGCCGTGCATCACGAGAGGCACGTTGACCAAGGAGTGGATCTTGGCAAGACGGGGAAAGTCAAGCTGAGGCTTCTTGAGGTAAACGCCGTGGGCGGTACCAAAGGCGCAAGCCAACGCATCCACGCCTGTGGCCTCGGCAAACCACTTGGCGTCCTCGGGATTGGTGTAGATGCTGGTATCGGCAGGGCCTGCAGTCGCGGCACCCTCGCGCGCGCCCATGGAGCCGATCTCGGCCTCAAGGGACGCACCGAACATTTTCGACATTACTCGTGCCGCGATGGTGTTTTTCAGATTTTCATCCTCAGACAGAGCAGAGCCGTCGTACATGACCGAGGTGAAGCCAAGCTTCAAGGCCTTTGCCACGTAATCGAGGTCGGTTCCGTGGTCAAGATGCACGCAAACGGGCACGGTGGCCTTCTTTGCGTACATTAGCATTAAGGGGGCGATATCGTCCAGGTCGCAAACTCCCATCTCCTCGTGCACCTGCGCGTGCATAATGACAACAGGCAGTCTTTGCTCCTCAGCCGCGCCGATAACGGCTTGTATGCTGGCGGTGTTGGGGGTGTTAAAGGAACCGACGGCGCACTTGTTTAACTCGGCATAGCGCAGAACTTCGTTTAAATTGACTAACATTTTTGTTTCCTTTCGTAATAAACGCGGTCGAACGCTCGGATCATATTTTCTCCGCTTTTTGTACGATAGGCCGAACGGCATCGTACATCATGCGGTAAGCGGAATAAAGTTTTTTATAGGTCGAATGCTTTTCCGTATTGGGGATGAATGTCTTGTTTTCCCTCACGAAATGTTTTTTTGCTTCCGCCAGGTCGGAATAAACGCCCATGGCTACCGCAACCATCATGCAAGTACCGCAAGCACCAACCTCTTTTGCCTTTAGCGTGGTGATGGTGCGACCCAAAATATCAGATTTGATCTGTAACCAAACGTCGGATGCCGCGCCGCCGCCCGTGGCGTAGAGGGAAGTGGGCGTCACGCCGCTGTTTTCCAAACGCTCCACGTTGGTCATCATTTCATAGGTCACACCCTCCATCAAAGCCTTATAAAGGTCGGAGGCGGTATGCTCCAAGGTGAGTCCTATCACGGCAGCCTTTGATCCGGCATCCATATAGGGCGTAGCCGCCCCTGCGAAATGAGGCAGAACGAGAAGCCCTGTAGGCTCGTCCTTTACTTCGGCATCTAACGTGGCATAAACGTTTTCCTCTCCTTCGTAACGGGCGGCAAAGTTGTTTTTAAACCATTTTAAGGTAGCACCGCCCGTAAAGGAGAAGGCGTAGCATACGTAAGTACCCTTCGTCACGTAAGGAACGACACAAAAGCCGTTGTTATAAAAATCGGGAGAAGAGGGAATGGTGTCAAAAACGGGAGTGATACATTCCACGGTCCCCGTGCCGTCCACGGCCTCGCCTACGTTCAAAACACCTGCGCCGACGGCGGTGGCCACCTGATCGTGAGCGCCACAAACAATTTTTACGTTTTCCGAAAGTCCGAGCATTTTCGCAATATCAGGCTTGACACTTCCCGCGATGCTCCCCGTAGGAACAGGGCGAGAGAGGAGAGAAGGGTCGATGTCCGCCGCCTCAAAGATGGCGGGACACCAATCTTTTTTTCGAATGTCAAAGCCCATCACGCGGGCAGCCAGAGAATAATCAATGGCCGCTACGCCGCTGAGCATATATACCACGTAGTCCTCCATGAGAAGGATGCGGTGGGCGCGAGCAAACGCTTCGGGACGGTTCTTTTTCAGCCAAATCATTTTCGGCAGGCTGTACATGCTGTGTGGGCGCGTACCGATGATCTCTGTAATATACGCGTCACCCAGCTTTTCGCAAAGCGCAGCGCATTCCTCCTCACCCCTCGAATCGGTGTTGAGCATGGCGGGGTATATAGGCAGGTCGTTTTCGTCCAGTGCCACGAAGGTCTCACCAAAGGATGTCACGCCAATGGCGGTTATCTCGTACTTTTTCGCCGTGTCCTTAATAACCGCGCAGACTGCTTCAAAGAGGGTATCTACGTTCAGTTCGTGCGCGCCGCCCTTGCGCGATACATCGTATTCTCGGTAAGAGTTGTAAATAAAATCGCCTTTATCGGTATAGAGGGAAAGCTTACATCCCGTCGTACCGATATCAAGTCCTCCAAGATTCATATCAGTCACCAATATCGATCAGCTCGTAGCCTAGATAGGTGGTGAAGGCCTCGTCCAAAACGGACTTCATATGCCCCACGCCGACGGTGGTGTGATGCTTGAAGCCGCCCTTGGCCAGCTTGATCAGCTTGCTTTGCAGGTTAGGGATCTCAGCCACACCGCCGCAACCAAAGAAAGCGCCCTCGATCGGCTCACCTGTAAAGCGCGCCTCGGCGGTATACACCTTCAGCTTGCCGTCCTCGGTAAAACCGTTGGAGTAGGTCATGTCAAAGGCGGCAATGCGTCCCTCGTTACTGCCCCATCCGCTGCCGGGGTCACCCTTGGCGAACATCTTGTGCTCGGTAACGGTGCCCTTGCCCGCCATCAGGCTTTGCGCCACAGGGCCGCAATGGAAGAGAATGACCTTGTTTTCGTCATCACCGTAGTTGTTGTTCCAGTCAAGGCAGGCGGTGGGCTTTTCCGACGCCAACGCCATAGCGCGCATGGTGATGGCACTGGTCAGGTCGATCTCGCAAGAGCAGACGATGCCTCTGTCGTTTAACTCGGAAATCAGGACGCAGGGGCAAACGCGAAGGATGGTCTCCATCTCGTTCCAGCAACGGAGAGTAATGGCGTCCAAGTGATATTCCTCAATATATTCGTCAATGACAACCGAGATCTTTGCAAGCGTAAGCATATTTTTTTCGGGAACGTGAGAAAAATCGGCATACCCCTTCAAACGCTCGATCTTGGCGAGCACGGCAGTGTCGTCGTCTGCCTTTTTGCCTACCTTGAAAACAAGCTCGGAAAGATCAAAGCTTTCTACGTTGATGCCGTATCGCTGGAGGGTCACCTCATCAAAGCGTACCGTTTTGAACGCGGTGGTTCTTGCGCCGATACAACCGAGGTTAAAGCGCTTCATACCCTTCACCACGCGGCAGATGGCGGCGAAATCGGAAAGGTTTCGGCGGAAGGCATCGGAGTCGGGATGAACCACGTGAGGCTTCATCACGGTAAAGGGAATACGGTATTGATAAAACACATCGGTGACCGAGAATTTACCGCAAAAGGCGTCGCGACGGTGCTTGAAATCCATTTTACCGATCTCGTCGGGATAGGCTTGCATCAGAATGGGAACGCCTGCGTCCTGCAAGGCGGCGACCGCTCCGTTTTCGTCAATAAAAATGGGCATGCAAAGAATTACACCGTCGTATTCACCCTCGTGAGATTTTAGCCAATCGTGATAGAGCCGCCCCTCGTCTCTCGTTTCCACCGCACCGTAGCGAGTGGCGTTTTCGTCCATAACCAGAACCTCGTGTCCGGCCTCGGTGACCACACGGATCATATCCTCTCTTGCGCCCGAAATAAGCTCGGCGGGCATAAAACCGCGGTTTCCAAAAAACAAGGCAAATTTCATATATAAGATTTCCTTTCAAAAAATAACTTTCCACTTGCATTATATCATAGCTTGTGCTATAATGATAGCCAATAACGTACAAAAAACTGCGAAATCGTACGGAGGAATGGAATATGTCACTGTTATTTGAAGAGGCGGAGCTGACCTCGCTGATGCGGGATTTTTACGTACTGACGGGAATACGCCTCGTTTTGTTTGACGAAAACGGAAGTAAGATCATCGCTTATCCGCCCGATAAAGAAAACTTTTGCTCTCTCATGCGAAAAAATCCGGAGTTTGAAAAAAAGTGCTGTCAAAGTGATAAATGCGCCTTCGAAAAATGCTGTGAAACGCGAGAGCTGGTCCTATATAAATGTCACGGCGGTCTGCTTGAGGCTGTTGCTCCCATTGTGCAGAAGAAACGCGTGATCGGATATATGATGCTGGGACAGATTACCGATGTTAAAGATAAGGATCAGCTTTGCGCGCAAATGGAGGCTTTGCGCTTAAAATACGGTATCCAAGACGATTTGGAGGGCGCTGTCAGCAGGATCAAATACAAAAACACGCATCAGATCAAGGCGGCGGCTAAGATTCTTGCCGCTTGCACCGAATACGTGCGCTTAAAGGAGATGGTCAGGCCTGTTGGACGAAAGATCATTGATGCTTTGAGCGTGTATGTGGAGGAGCACATGCGCGAGAATATTGACGTGGAACATATTTGCTCTCATTTTCATATCAGCCGTACCGGTCTTTACGAAGCGTTGCACCCCTACTTTGACGGCGGAGTTGCCGCTTTTGTGAAGCAGAAACGCCTTGAGAAAGCAAAGGAATTGGCAGAAAACACAGATATGACTGTGGCAGATATAGCGGATACTGTCGGTTTTTCAGATTATAATTATTTTCTTCGTGTCTTTAAGCAACACTTCGGTGTCTCCTTTGGTAAAGTGCGCAAGGCTTCGCAAGGTGAGAAAGCATAAAAAAACGGGCATAGTGGCCATGCGGCTCACTATGCCTGCTTTTATGTGATCAAATAAAGGGGCGTCTGTCAAGCACGAGGCGTAAAGGAACGGTAGATAGGATCTCGCCCGGTAGAGCGGCTTGCAGCTCTGCTATCGCGCACAAAGCGCCAAAGGTGCCGTGCATATCGTCAAAACGCTTAGCGTATGCGGTTTCAAGATCCGTTTCAAGATAGGCGAAAAAGACGTCGGCAAACGCGCGCAAGGTCTCTTTCGCTTCTTCTCGGCGGTGGCCGCATTGGGCGGAAGCGCGATTCAAGATGTACACCCAGTCTATCTCCGCAAAGCTGATAGAATGGCCAAAATGTCCAAGGTGGCAAAGCTCCTCGCGATAAAGAGAGATACACGCGTCAACCGCCTGCTTCGCATAGGGAATGGGGCGGCGCGCATAAGTGAAATTAAACAAATAATGGAACCACCCGGCTAAGTGGTGTAGCAGTGGCTTTTCACCGTGAGAGCCGCGTAAGCCGAGACCTGTTTCGGGGTCGCAATGCTCGCTCAACCAATCAAAATAGGTGTTCTGCCAAGTGAGCGGCATCTTTTCTGTCAATACCATAGCGGAATACAAGCCCGCGCCGCGGTGAGCAGCGTTCCAAGGCCCGCTTTTCCAGTCCAAAGAGGCAAGATAGGCGCAAAGCTTTTCCTCCGTGTCAAAATGCTCCTTGTGATATGTGAGGGGACGGAGGGGCTTGGCATCGAATAATTCTAACGCCGCGACACAGTGCGCGGTGGTATGTAAAGGGTGGTGGGTTGGCTCTTCGAACAAACCGTCCTCCCCCTGGAAGCTTTGTAAGACTTGCACAAAGGAGGCCCTTTCATCCGCATCCTGTGGGAACGCTCCTAATGTGTAAAGGATGTTGGCGGCATCGGCACAGCCGTATTCAAGGCGCGAAAGGTCTCTGTCGCCCTTGGTGGATTGAAAAAGCCATCTGGCGTATTTTCCGGGCTCCAAGCGATGCTCGTCCACGGCAAGACGGATATAGTGTAAAATGTTGTCAATATTTCTTTTCATTGCACTGCCTCCTGTTTTTCAACAGTATAGCACATTTTTTTAGAAAAAGCAATAAGAAAGGTCGCTTTTTTGAAAGCGACCTTGGCTTTTTTATTTTTCCATGAGCTCCGAAATACGGTAGAGCATCTTCACGGCCTCGGCGCGAGTCATTTCCTCGGTAGCACCCATTACGGGTACGTCCATTTCCCAAAGAGTATTCAACGAGGGTACTGCCCACGTGGGAATACTGCCGTCGGCCGCAAAGACGGGCTCGCTGGCATTTCCCTTGAGACCCAACACGTTACATACGATCACTGCGGCTTCTGCTTTTGTGATCGCTTCGTCTGCCGCGAAATAAAGACCGGTTCCGTCAAATTTTCCGTTGACGTAACCCTTGATCTGGGCGGTTGCGATATAACGGCGAACGGAGGTGGGGATGCTTTCGTTATCGTCAAAGCAGGTGTCGTACAGACCGTCGATGGGAGAAAAACCCGCTATTTTCATGGCCATGACGGTGAAGTCGCCGCGAGATACGGTCTTGTCGGGATCGAAAAACATACCGTCACCCGAAAGACGACCCAAGACGACACCCTCGTCTGTCAACGTAACGGCCGCAAGCTCGGTGTCCGTTCCCGCCACGTCCTCATACACCAAGGAGGAGGCACGGTTTTTGACCTTTACGCTGACGGTCTGCTCGGTGGAAAAATTGCCGTACTCATCCCGCACCACGTAGGAAAAGCTGTCCTTTCCCTTATAATTTCCCGTGGGGGTGTAGCGAAACTCTCCCGTTTCACTGTCCAAAAGGGAAAGCGTCCCACGCTTGGGGTAGGATGTGACACGAAAATACAGAGCATCTCCCTCGGGATCGGTGGCGGAAAGCGTGCCGAAATAAGAGATACCCTTTTGTGTCGTAACGGAAAGAGCGGCGTCCTCCGCCACGGAGGGGGCCTCGTTTTTCTTTTCAATTAAGCGAATAACGCACTTGATCTCAGCACCGCCGCACGCATTGCCGGCGGTAAAGGTAAAGGAGCTTTCTTGCACGGTAGAGGCTGCGGGAACGAATTTCAAGAGATTGATGGCGGCGGCAGGGATGCTTTGCCCCTTCACAAGACGGGAGGAGGCAAGAAAGAGGGTGCCGCTTCCTGCCTCGGGAAGGGAGGTGATGACGATGGCCGAAATTTTCTTCGTTCCAAGGGCTTGACGGAAATCGGAGAGACGGAAGTGGACGCTTTCGCCCAAATATCCGCTTTTGATCAAGGTCGCGTCCTCCGCGTAGAGGGCGGCACCCTCACTTAACGGTTCGGCAGAGGCGGGAAGCATGAATAGGCCAAGCAGCATGACGAGGGATAGAAAAAGAGGAAACAGTTTTTTCATACAGGGAGATCCTTTCATTTTTTGGTATCTGTCTCTATTTTGTCCCTTGCAGATTGCTTTATACAGAAAAAAATGGAACGAAAAGCAGAAGAAAACGAAAAAGGGCTTGCCAAAAAATAAAGTTTGTGATAATATAAGAGAAGAAGAAGTCCTGCTTTTTCATCCTATTATTTCAAATGAGTGAGGAGTCAAAGATATGAGCCTTCGTATTCTTTTTCAAGGAGACAGCATTACCGATTGCGGTAGAAACAGAGCGGAGAAGGGACCCAACAAGAGTCTTGGCGGCGGATACGTCAGCCTGGTGGCGGCCAGACTTTTGTGTGACGACCCCAACATGAAGATCTATAACAGGGGTGTGGGCGGAAACCGTATCCTCGACATGTATGCCAGGTGGGAGGAGGATGCCATGGCCTTAGACGTGGACGTGATCAGCATCCATAACTGTATTAATGACATTGGATACTCCTTGCGCTTGCAGGTTGGTGCTTCGCAGGAAAAGTTTGAGCAGATCTACGACATGCTTTTGACCGAGACGAGGCAAAGAAAGCCGAACGTCAAGCTGATGCTGTGCGACGGCTATATTCTTGATACCAAATTTAATTGGGAGCCCTTTGGCACCGACGTGCACGATAATTACGACGTGTGGCATAAGGAGATCGTGGAGCGCGGCGAGATCATCAAGGGGCTTGCCAAGAAGCACGGAGCGATTTTCGTCCCCTTCCGCGCCGCCATGGAGGAGGCGTTGACCAAAGCGCCAAACGTATTCTGGTCGGAGGATTGCATCCATCCCACCTTGGCGGGAAGCGAGCTTTTGGCGCGCACCTGGTTAAAGGCCGCCGCGCCGATCTTGAACGCTGAAAAATAAAACATAAAAATCAGGAGACGATATGGCAAAAGGAGAACGTCAAAAACTTAAAATATTGGCCTTGCTTGATATTTTAAAGCGTAAGAGTGACGAAGAGCATCCCTTGACCATGGCACAGATCATCGAGCAGCTGAGCCTATACGATATCACCGCCGAAAGAAAAAGCCTGTATGACGATATGGAGGCCTTACGTCTCTTTGGATATGACGTGATCTCTGTCAAAAACAAGCAAACAGGGTATTATCTCGGTGAAAGACAATTTTCTCTCCCCGAGCTTAAGATCCTGGTGGGAGCGGTGGAAAGCTCTCGCTTTATCACGAAAAAGAAAAGCGAGGAGCTGATCGGTAAGCTTGCGGCGGATATGGGCGAGTATGCCGCCCATACCCTTAAGCGGCAGGTGCATATTTCAAACCGTGTCAAGAGCATGAACGAGAGTATTTATTATCATGTTTTTGATATTCACGGAGCGATCGCCTCCGACTGTCGCATCCGTTTTCGTTATTTCTATTTGAATGAAAAGAAGGAAAAGGTATACCGCCGTTGCGGTGAGACCTACGAGGTCAGCCCCTTTGCCCTGGTCTGGGCGGACGAAAACTATTATTTGATCGCCTACGACACCACCCACGACACCCTCAGGCACTACCGTGTGGATAAAATGGCAGACCTGAAGGTGACGGAGCTGCCACGGGAGGGGAAGGCGCTTTTTGAAAAAAGCGATGTTTCGGATTATTCTCAAGCGGTTTTCGGAATGTTCGGCGGCGACAGGCGCGACGTGACCTTGCGGGTACACAACAGTCTCGCCGGGGTCATATTGGACCGCTTTGGAAGTAATTTGCTATTTTCGCCTGACGGCGAAGAGCATTTTCTTGTGCGCGTTCGTGTAGCGGTCAGTCCGAACTTTTTCGGTTGGCTCTTCGGTCTTGGCGACAGAACGGAGATCACTGCCCCGACGGACGTTCGCCAAGCGTTTCTTTCCCATGCAAAAGAAACACTGCGCGTCTATGAGTAAAAAACGCCCCAAGAAAGGGGCGTTTTTTAACAAAAGCGCGTCGTGGCAGAGTGGGCGATATAAAGAAATGAACTTCATTCAGCATAAATCTCCTTGTTTTACAAATACTAACATCACGCTTCAATTTTTGTAATCAAAGGAGATTTATATATGAAAGCAACCGGAATCGTGCGCCGCATCGACGACCTTGGGCGCGTGGTCATTCCCAAGGAAATCAGGCGCACCATGCGCATCCGCGAGGGGGATCCTCTTGAAATATACACCGACAGAGAAGGGGAGGTCATCTTCAAAAAATATTCCCCCATTGGGGAGATCGCGGGCTTTTCCGCCGAGTATGCAGAGACCCTTCACAAGACTTGTGATATTTCCGTAGTCATTTGTGACAGAGATGCTGTAATCGCCTCGGCAGGTGTCAGCAAAAGAGAGTATGCCGATCGAAAAATGTCGGAGGAATTGGAAAAAATTGTTGAAAAACGGCAGTTGTTCGTTTGCAGAACGGCAAATGAGCGTTTTTCCGCCATCAGAGACAGCGACACTCACTACGTTAGCTGTGCCATGCCCATCATCGCTGAGGGGGATATGATCGGGTGCGTTTGCGCCCTGCAACCCCGTGATGCCGGAAACGAGAGCGCGCCCTCCGAGTCTGAGATCAAGCTGATCCAAACCGCCGCCGTTTTTCTCGCCCGACAGATGGAATCCTAAATGAAATGCCGACCGTTTCCACGGTCGGCATTTTTTGCTTGTTTTTATTCGTTGGTTGTTTCGTATTCGCTTCATCAAGCGGAGCCGCCGTGTACGGTTGCGGAGAGAGACAGCCTTTTGAACATTGCCTTAAGCGGCGGAAAGAAGAGCGATCAGATGCTCGGCTAAGATCTTGATGCCGAGCAGCAAGAGAACGATACCGCCCGCTATTTCGGCCCCCGTTTTATATTTTGCGCCAAACCTTGCGCCGATGGCAGCACCGACAAAGGAAAGCACGAAGGTCGTCACACCGATCACCGCCAGGGCGAGGAGCAGAGGTGCGTGCAAGGCCGCCAGGGTCAGTCCCGCTGCCAAAGCGTCAATGCTGGTGGCGATGGCAAAGGCGACCATGACCCTTGGTGCCAGGGAGGCACTTTTTTCGTCACAGCCACACTCGCATTCTCCGCGCTCCCGCCATGCCTCTGTGATCATCTTGATGCCGAGGAAGGCGAGAAGCCCAAAGGCGATATAAGCGGAGAAGCGTTCCACGTAGCTCGCCACGGTAGAGCCGAGAAGCCAGCCGAGGAAAGGCATCAATGCCTGGAAAAAGCCGAACCAAAGACCGCAGACAAGGCCTGTTTTCAGGCAATTTTCCTTGGAGGAGAGCCCCTTGCATATGCTGACGGCAAAGGCATCCATGGCCAATGCAACGCCAAGCACGAGAATTTCGAAAAACGTCATATGTCACCTCAAAAATAAAAGGATACGGCCACACCGTATCCACGTCAAGACAGGCATGGCGGGGCCACGCCTAAGTCTCGTTTATTAAGATAAGCCAGATTATCTCTAATCAGGATGTTGACTTATCACAAGCGGAGCTTGCAAACTACTCCCTTAAGCGCATTTATTTTACCACAAAATTCCTTACGTGTCAAGTATATTTTTCAAACGGTAATTTTATTTACAGATTTTATAAAAAAATCGAAAAAACTTATGAAAACCTATTGACTTTAGCGCTTTATTGTGCTAAAATTCATATATCCCAAGGAGAAAGGGTAAAAAAATGCATAAATTCAATAAAAAAACGGCAGAGCAGCTGTATCGCGCCATTCTCTCGCTCGAAACCATGGAGGAGTGTCGGCGGTTTCTTGACGATGCCTTTACCATTCAAGAGCTGGAGGCGATCGCCCAGCGGCTTGACGTGGCTTGTCGCCTGTGTGAGGGCAAAAGCTACGTAGAGATCAACAAAGAGACAGGGGCCAGCACCGCCACCATTTGCCGCGTGAGTAAATGCCTCAATTACGGCGAGGGCGGATATAAAACGGTGGTTTCCCGTATCAGTCAAGGAGATAAATCGGATGAGTGACAAATTTCTTTTGAAGCCGGAGGAGCAGGCGGTATTTTCTCTTCGTGCCCTGTATCGCCGTTACGGCTATCTTCCCTATAAAATGAGTAAGTTTGAGGAATATGACCTTTACGTCAAAAACAAGGATTTCCTCATTTCGGACGGCATCATTACCTTTACCGACAGAGCAGGCAAGCTTCTTGCCTTAAAGCCCGACGTGACCTTGTCCATCATCAAAAACTCGGGCGACGTGAAGGGAAGCGTACAAAAGGTATACTATAACGAGTCCGTTTACCGCATTTCCCACGGCTCGCACACCTACAAGGAGATCATGCAAACCGGTCTTGAATGCATTGGCGACATCTCCTCCTACGACGTTTGCGAGGTGGTTGCCCTGGCCTTGGAAAGCCTTTCCGCTCTCTCGCCCGATTTCTTGCTTGACCTGTCTCACGCGGGGCTTGTCTTTGAGCTTTTGGCCGCGCAGGGGATAAGGGACACGGAAAGGGAAGACCTTCTCGCACTCATTTCACGCAAAAGCGAAAATGAGGCGGAGGACCTTTATAAAGAAGGAAGAGTCACGCAGTCCGTTCTTTCGCTGCTGCGCGTGCTGATGGGTCAATACACGGGAAATGCCTTTAAGGATGCACTTGCGCCCTACGCCGTGACCGAAACCGCCGCGAGCATGCTGGCGGAATTCGAAGACCTGTGCCGCGCCCTGTGTGCTTTGGGCTATGAGGATAAGATCAGCGTAGATTTTTCTCTCATCAACCATATGAGCTATTACAGCGGCGTGGTGTTCAAGGGATATATCAAGGGCTTGCCCGACAGCGTTCTTTCGGGCGGCAGATACGATCTTTTGATGCGTAAGATGGGCAGAGATTCGGGTGCCATCGGCTTTGCCGTATATCTCGATGAGATCGAACGCCTTAAAAAGAAGGAGATCGTTCTCGACGCGGACGTGCTGCTTATTCCCGACGTCGGTGTGGCGGACGAAACGGTATTTCGTGCCGTGGCGAGTCTGTCCGAGGATGGAAAAAGAGTGACGGTACGCCACGCTATGCCTGTGGATGGTAGCTTTGGCGCGACCTTGCGCTTGAAGGAAAACGGAGAAACGGAAGAATGGAAATGATCAATATTGCCTTGCCCAAGGGACGCCTTGGCGAAAAGGTGTACGATATTTTTGAGAGAGCGGGCTTTGACTGCCCCTCCATCAAGGAAAACAATCGCAAGCTGATTTTTGAAAATCCCGAGGTGGGGGTCCGTTATTTTTGGGTCAAGCCCTCGGACGTAGCCATCTACGTAGAAAGAGGCGCGGCCGACATCGGTGTAGCGGGGAAGGATATTCTCCTCGAATACGCCCCCGATGTGTACGAGCTGTTGGATCTGGGCTTAGGCAAATGCCGTATGGCTGTGGCCGCGAAAAAGGGATTTAGAGACGATACCTCCACCACCCTTCGCGTGGCAACTAAGTTTTCTAACATTGCCGCCGCTTATTATGCCGAAAAATGCCGTGATATCGACATCATACATCTGAACGGCTCTATTGAGCTTGCTCCCATTTTGGGGCTGTCCGACGTGATCGTGGATATTGTGGAAACAGGCAAGACTCTGTACGAAAACGATCTTGAGCCCATCGAGACCGTCGTGCCTATCAGCGCGAGGTTGATTGCCAATAAATCGGCTTACAAGTTCAAGACGCGAGAGATCGACCGCATGAAAGCAGCGATGGCAGAGCTGTTAAAGGCGCAAAACTGATACTGCCGAAAAGGATAAGAGCCATGATCAAGATTATGAAATACGAAGAGGTGTCGTACGAGGAGATATTCTCCCGCAACGACCCCACTGTGAACGTATCGGATACGGTGCGCGAAATCATAGACAACGTAAAAATAAACGGTGATGCCGCCCTTTTCGCCTATTGCGAAAAATTTGACGGTGCCCGTCTGTCCTCCTTGGAGGTAACGGCGGAGGAAATTGAGGAGGCACTCTCGCTCGTTGAGCCTCGCTTCCTTGATATTTTGCGCCGCGCGGCCGAAAACATTCGCGCTTTTCATGCCGCACAAAAGCGTAATAGCTTTATTATCAACGAAAATGATGGTGTTATTATCGGGCAGAAGATAATCCCGATCGAAAAGGTCGGCCTTTATGTGCCCGGTGGCACAGCCGCCTATCCTTCTACCGTTTTGATGGACAGCATTCCCGCCAAGATCGCGGGATGCGGCGAGATCTGTATCACCACTCCTCCCAATAAGGAGGGGAAGATCAACCCCGTTATCCTCGCCGCCGCGAAGATCGCGGGCGTGGATCGCATTTTCAAGGTGGGCGGTGCCCAAGCCGTGGCCGCCCTTGCCTACGGCACGGAGACCGTGCCCCGTGTGGATAAGATCGTAGGCCCCGGCAACGCCTTCGTAGCAGAAGCAAAGCGACAGGTGTTCGGACAGGTGGCCATCGATATGATCGCGGGCCCCAGCGAGATCCTCGTGGTAGCGGACGGCAAGAGCAACCCTGCGTACGTGGCCGCCGACCTGCTTTCCCAAGCAGAACACGATAAAAACGCAAGTGCCGTTCTCGTGACCGATTCCATGGATTTTGCCGCATCGGTCAGCGCGGAGCTGGAAAAGCAGATCCCTCTTCTGCCTCGCGCCGAGATCGCCCGTGTATCCGTAGATAACAACGGTAAGATCATCGTGGCAGACAATTTGCGTGCCGTTATCGACATTGCCAACGCCATCGCTCCCGAGCATCTTGAGCTTTGTGTGGATAATCCCTTTGATTATCTCGACAGCATCAAGCACGCGGGCAGCATCTTTATGGGCAGATATTGCCCCGAGGCCTTGGGTGACTACTTTGCGGGACCCAACCACACCCTGCCTACCAGCGGTACCGCCCGCTTCTCCAGCCCTCTTTCGGTGGATGATTTTGTGAAAAAATCGCAATATACCTATTATACGAAGGAGGCACTTGGCAGAGTAGCGGAGGATGTGGCATATTTTGCCGAAAAGGAGGGCCTGGATGCCCACGCGAGAAGCGCGGTGATCCGTCTTGAAAAATGAGTAGATTTTTAAGCAAGGAATACACCTCCCTCGAGGAATACGTTCCGGGGGAGCAGCCCAGAGACAGACGGTATATCAAGCTGAATACCAATGAGTCTCCCTATCCCCCCTCGCCCGCCGTATTGGCCGCAGTAAGCGCCGAGGCGGCAGAGAAGCTTTGCCTTTATTCCGACCCCGAGAGTAAGGACCTGAAGGGGGCCATTGCTTCCTTGTACGGTGTTGACCGCACAAACGTATTCGTGTCAAACGGCTCGGATGATATTCTGAATTTTGCTTTTATGGCGTTTGGCAAAAAGTCGGGTGTGATCTTTCCCGATATTACTTATGGCTTTTACTCCGTTTTTGCAGCCCTCCACGGGCTTGACGCCAAGGTCGTGCCCTTGCAAGAGGATTTCACGGTGAAGGTGGAGGACTATCTGAACACGGGACGGATGGTGGTGCTTGCCAATCCCAATGCACCCACGGGTATCGCTTTGCCTCTTTCCGAGATCGAGCGTGTTGTCGCATCTAACCCCGATCAGGTGGTTTTGGTAGACGAGGCCTACGTGGATTTTGGCGGTGAGAGTGCCTTGCCGCTGACGAAGAAATACGACAATCTTCTCGTGGTGCAGACCTTCTCCAAATCTCGCTCTATGGCGGGAGCTCGTCTTGGTTATGCCTTCGCCTCCGAGGCCATTATCAAGGATCTGGAAAAGATCAAGTTTTCCACCAATCCCTACAACGTCAACCGTGTGACCCAGGCGGCCGGTGTCGCTGCCCTTGGTGAGCAATCCTATTACGATGAAAATTGCCGCCGTATCATGGAAACACGGACGCGCACCCGCGAGGCTCTTGTATCCCTTGGGTTTGAGGTGACGGATTCCACCGCCAATTTCCTCTTTGCGCGTCACGAAGGCGTTTCGGGCGAGGAAATCTATCGCCGCTTAAAGGAAAAAGGTGTGCTGGTGCGGCATTTTAACACCCCGCGTATCGTCGATTATAACAGAATTACCGTAGGAACGCCCGAGGAGATGGACGTCATGCTGTCCGCCTTGCGGGAGATCCTGAAAGGAAAATAATATGAGAAGTGCTGAGATCAATAGAAAAACGGCAGAGACGGATATTTCCTTGTCGCTTTGCCTCGATGAGGCCTATCCCTCCGAAATCGCCACGGGCTGTGGCTTTCTCGATCATATGCTGACCCTCTTCGCCAAGCACGGGAGCTTTGGCTTGAAGGTGAAGTGCAAGGGAGACGTGGAGGTGGATTATCACCACACCGTGGAGGACGTGGGCATCTGTCTCGGCAAGGCCTTCTCGGAGGCACTGGGGGATATGGCGGGAATCAACCGCTACGCTCATACCGTGCTTCCCATGGACGAGGCATTGATCCTCACCGCCGTGGACGTGTCCGGACGAAGCCTCTTATGCTTTTCCCTTGAGGGCATGGCGTCCCGTGTTGGCGATTTTGATACCGAGCTGGTGGAGGAGTTTTTCACCGCCTTCGTTCGTACGGCAGGCGTGACGTTGCATATCCGTTCTATGGCGGGTATCAATACGCATCACATCATCGAAGGCACCTTTAAATCCTTTGCCAGAAGCATGAAGGCGGCCGTTGCCATCGATCCCGCTAACGCGGGACAGATTCCCTCCACCAAGGGCGTTTTGTAAGGAGAAGATATGATTGCGGTTTTAGATTACGGCGTGGGAAACCTGTTTTCCCTTTGCTCCTCCTTGCGTGCCATTGGTGCGGAGGCCACGGTGACGGCAGACCCTCACGTGATCCGCAGCGCGGATCGTTTGATACTTCCCGGTGTGGGCGCTTTTGAGGATGCGGCGAAAAAGCTCCGCGAGAGCGGCATTGACCGACTCATTAAGGAGGAGGTGGCGGCAGGGAAGCCCATTATGGGTATTTGCTTGGGGATGCAGCTTTTGTTCGAAAGAAGCCACGAATACGGCCTTCACGAGGGGCTTGGCCTCTTAAAGGGTGAGATCATGCCCTTCAGCCGTGTGCTGGATGCTTCTTATAAAATTCCTCACATTGGCTGGAATGCCTTGCGCATTGAAAAGGAAAGTCCTTTGTTCCGTTACGTCAAGGATGGGGATCACGTCTACTTCGTCCATTCCTTTTACGCCTCCGAGGGCCTGACGGCTACCGCCGCTACCACGGAATACGGTATTCGCTTTACAGCCTCCGTGGCAGAGGGGAATGTGTACGGCTGTCAGTTCCATCCCGAAAAGAGCGGAAGCGTCGGTCTTTCCATTTTAAAGGGCTTTTGTGAAGCGGGAGGTGTCATATGCTGATTTTTCCCGCCATTGATCTGTACGGTGGAAAGGCCGTAAGGCTTTATAAGGGCAGATACGAGGATATGACGGTGTATAGCGACGATCCCGTTTCCGTTGCTCATGATTTTGAGAAAAAAGGTGCCACCTTCATTCACATGGTGGATCTCGAAGGCGCGAAGGATGGCACGACTCCCAATCTGGAGGTGGTACGCCGCGTGGCAAACGAGACCTCGCTCAAGGTGGAAATCGGTGGCGGTATTCGCACCATGGAAACGGTGGGAAAATACCTTTCTGCCGGTGTTTATCGCGTTATTTTGGGAACCGCCGCAGTAAATGATAAGGCTTTTCTCAAGGAAGCTCTCGCGCGCTACGGTGAACACATCGCCGTAGGCGCAGATATTAAGGACGGCAACGTGGCTATCAAGGGATGGCTTGAAACCTCCGGCGTTTCCTGCGAGGATTTTTTTGCCGAGATGCAAGAGCTGGGTGTCAAAACGGTCATTTGTACTGATATATCCAAGGACGGTGCTATGAAGGGAACAAACCTGTCTCTTTATCGCGACCTCTCGCGTCGCTTTTCGGTGGATATCGTGGCATCCGGCGGTGTTTCCTCAATGGAGGACGTAAGGGCGTTAAGAGAGATGTCTCTTTACGGCGCGATCATCGGCAAGGTTTATTATTTAGGTGCTATTGACTTAGAGGTAGCGATCCAGGTGGCGAAATGATAACGAAAAGAATTATTCCTTGTCTCGACGTCAAAGACGGAAGAGTCGTAAAGGGAGTCAACTTTATGGGGCTCTCCGACGTGTCCTCGCCCGTCGAGCTGGCAAAATATTACAGCGATTGCGGCGCGGATGAGCTGGTGTTTTACGACATTACCGCATCCGCCGAGGGAAGACGGCTTTTCACCGACGTTTTGCGTGAGGTGGCCTCTCGGATTTTTATCCCCCTGACGGTGGGTGGAGGCATTAACACGGTTGAGGATTTTGACCGCGTGTTAAAATGCGGTGCCGACAAGGTCAGCGTCAATTCGGGCGCGATCCGCAACCCCTCCCTCATTACCGAGGCAGCGAAGCGGTACGGAGATCAGTGTGTGGTGCTGTCCGCCGACGTCAAGCGCGTGAACGGTGTGTTTCACGTTTTCGCCAAGGGGGGCAGAGAAGACACGGGCATGGAGGCGATCTCCTGGATCCGCCGTTGCGTAGACATGGGCGCGGGCGAGGTGGTGGTCAATTCCATTGACACCGACGGCGTGAAGGGCGGTTTTGATATTCCCATGCTGAAGGCCGTTTGCGAAGCGGTGAACGTTCCCGTGATCGCGTCGGGCGGTGCGGGGTCTGCCAAGGATTTTGTCCGCCTTTTTGAAGAGATTCCCACCATTGACGCAGGACTTGCGGCATCCATCTTCCATTTCGGTGAGGTGAAGATCCCCGACTTGAAGCAGATCTTAAAAAATAATAATATCAACGTAAGAATATAAAGAGGTTTATGTATGCTGAACATTGATGAGCTTAAATTTGATGAAAAGGGCTTGATCCCCGCCGTGGTGGTGGATGCCTACACGAAAAAGGTTTTGACCGTAGCCTATATGAGCAAGGAAAGCTTGAAGATCTCCATGGAGAAGGGCCTTACCTGCTTTTACAGCCGTTCTCGCAACGAGCTTTGGCTGAAGGGTGAGACCAGCGGTAACTATCAGCACATTGTATCCATTACCGCCGATTGCGACAAGGATGCCTTGACCGTGGTGGTGGAAAAGGATGGCCCTGCCTGTCATACGGGTACCGATTCTTGCTTTACCGCACCCGTGTATCAGAGCGAGGATAGACATGAGTTCCGCCTCGGCGACCTCTATCAGCTTCTCGTAGAGAGAAAGGCGACTCTTCCCGAAAACTCTTACACCACCTATCTCTTCCAAAAGGGAACGGATAAGATCCTCAAGAAGGTGGGAGAGGAAAGCACCGAGGTCATCATTGCCGCCAAGGCGGATGACAAGAGAGAAACGGTGTATGAGATCGCCGATCTTGCGTATCACGTAATGGTCTTGATGGTGCAAATGGGCATCTCTGTCGAGGACGTGCAAAAGGAGCTTGGCTCTCGCCACGACATCGACCACAAGGTTAAGCAGGAGAAGATGACCTGATACTGTGGTCGCTCGCACGCTATCGCGTGGCGAGCGACCGCTTTTCTTTTTCGGAAATTTCGGAAAAAGGAATTGACAGACTAAGATAAAAATGTTATAATGACTTGATAGGGTAATGATAAGGAAGGGAGGCAGTCTTTTATGGAAAAGGAAAGAGACGAGTTTTGGGATATTGCCTCGCTTCTGCCCCCAAAAAGCAAGAAAAAAGCTCCCGTTTTCGTCGATGAGGTGCGCCCCGCCACCGTGGAGGTGAAGGGCGAGTGCACCACGGATGAGGAGAAAGAGGCGCGCCGCCTGTTTCTCGGTGACAGGGAAAACGAGGCGGTGGAAGAGACCGTGTATTCCCCGGACGGCCCTTTTATCGAGCGTGTGACGGTAAGAAAGAGAAAGAGCAGTCTTCACCTTTTTCTCGGATTTAAGGAGGATGCCATAGCCTTGCGAAAGGAAAAAGGTGTCCCTTGTCCCTTTGCCACCTTCTTTTCCTATATTCCGCAGTTTTATCAGCTGACCCCCGCGCAAAAGGCGTATTATCTGTATTTTCGTGATGAGGCGGACGCGGGACGGTATATCGACACCAACCAAAGCTATTTTTTGCTTTATATATACGAAATTATCAATCTGCCCGATGTTATCCCTCCGGAAATTGGTATTCGCCGCATGGTAATGGCTTGGGCAGGGTGCAGAGAACGAGTGCCTGCCATCGACAAGACCATGGCGCGTTGGGTGGTGGATTACGGTCTTTTGCACCGTGTGAGCTGTCCCTGTGACATCACCCGTCCCTTTTTGAAAAGCATCCTTTCCTCCGCCGTTTTTAAGGAGTTTTATTTAAGCGACGCGGGCAAGGAGGACGAGGTACAGTTGGACGCTGTGCATTCCATCGTCAGTGGCTACGATTATAAAAGCAGTCGCTATGCCGTTGGCGAGACACGCGAGCCTCTTCTTTTGCACGTAGGGCGCGCAACAAGGCTTGTGCTGCGCGAGCTGATGCGAGACGGGGGAGGGTATCCCTCCTATGAGCGTGTTGAGAAGCGATATGAGGCCTTTCTCGGTGCCCTAAACGCTTCCACGGAGCGTTGCGAGCTGACCGTGATCTATCGCTCCGTTTCTGCTTCCGATGAGTGGCGCATGACCTTGACTGCCGCCACCAAATACGCCGAAAATAAGGTGAGAGCCGCGCTCTCCGTTAAGAGCCGCCTTTCCGCCACGGGACTTGCGGATAAATATAAGCAAATGATCGACGGCTATTTTGCCGCTCATTTTACAAAGCCCGTCAAAAGCGTGTCCGAGCCGCCCCCTGCCTATGAGGCATTGTACGATGCCGCCGACGTGGGGATCTCGGATGACACCGCCGAGGAGATCGAGCAGGCGTCTTGGGAGAACACCTGGCGGTTGATCCCCGAGGAGGAAAGGGAAGAGCTTGCGCCGCCTCCTCCGTCTAACACGGAAACGGCCGAGGGGTGTCTCTCTGCGGCGGAGATCGACTTTTTGCGTATCGCCTTCGAAGAAGGCGAGGCGGCCGCCAAGGCTTACGTTGCCAAAAACGGCCTTTTGCTTCTTTCCGTCTGCGAGAGGATCAACGAGGTCTTTTCCGATAGCATAGGAGACATCGTGCTGGAGATCATCGGGGATGACGTTTCGGTCATCCGTGATTACGAAACGGAGGTGCAGACCTTTTTAACGTCTGCGGTATGATATGAACGAACAAGAGATCAAGGTGCCAAAGCGCATCTTAAATACTTTGCTTGCTTCCTTGTCGGCGGGGGTAGTGCCGCGCGTGGGGGCACCGTATATCGCCATTGGCAGAAAAGAGGAGCTGTCCGCCCTTCTGTCC